>JANOPL010000034.1:0-29380 GCA_031421835.1 Hyphomicrobiales bacterium
CAGCGTCCATTTCGATGACATCAATATGGCGCGATTCCAGGATTGCTTCACATTGCGTGGTGATTTCGGGCATGTCGATGGCAGGGCCTGGGGGGTAGTTCAAGGCGCGGCATCGGCAAGACCACCACGGCCCGCTTGATCGCCCGCGCCTTGAACTACCCCCCAGGCCCTGCCATCGACATGCCCGAAATCACCACGCAATGTGAAGCAATCCTGGAATCGCGCCATATTGATGTCATCGAAATGGACGCTGCCTCCAACACCGGCGTCGACAATATGCGCGAGATTATTGACAGCGTGCGCTACGCACCCCTCGAAGTGCGCACCAAGGTTTACATCATCGACGAAGTACACATGCTGTCGAAGAGTGCTTTCAACGCGCTGTTGAAAACCCTGGAAGAACCACCGGAGCATGTGAAGTTTATTTTTGCCACAACCGAAATCCGTAAAGTTCCGGTGACCATATTGTCTCGTTGTCAGCGTTTTGATTTGAAGCGACTGGATGCAGGGCTGCTCACACAGCACTATGGTAACATCGCGAAGTTGGAAGGTGCTGAGGCTGACGAAGAAGCTTTGCAAATGATTGCGCGCGCCTCCGAAGGTTCGGTGCGTGATGGCTTGTCGCTGCTGGACCAGGCCATTGCCTATGGCGATGGCAACGTAAAAACCGCTGATGTGTTGTCGATGCTGGGTGTGATGGACCGCACCCGCGTCATCGAATTGTTTGACGCTGTCATGCGCGGCGAGACGCAGAAAGCCTTGGGCGAATTTTCGGCCCAGTATGCCGGTGGCGGCGACCCACAAACCATTTTGACAGATCTTGCAGACTTTACCCACTGGGTTACCCGAAACAAAATTGTGGGCGCTTCCGCGCAGCAGGACGCAGCGCGCAGCGGCATTGAAAAGCAACGTGGTGCTGAATTTGCACAAACGTTATCGGTGCCGCATTTGGCCCGTGCATGGCAAATGTTGCTGAAAGGAATTGCTGAAACGGCAGTTGCGTCCCGCCCTGATCAAGCCGCTGAAATGGTTTTGATCCGCATGTGCCACGCTGCGGATTTGCCGGTGGGTGATGATTTGGTCAAACTGGTGAAGTCCCAGCAATCCACGCCTGCGGTACCAACACTCTTGAAGCGGGATGTTTCGCCCAGCCAGTTTGCATCACCTGTAATGAGCACCGCACAGGTGGCGTTGAAACCTGTTGATACCCAACAGTTTGAAGCGCCACCGACAACCATGCAGCTCCAACGCTTTGACCAAATCATCGCACTGGCCACCGAAAAGCGTGATGTGAAACTGAAGGCTGAATTGGAACGCTTCGTGCGTCCGATTTCCGTTGCTGATGGTAAAATAGAACTGGCACTGGAGCCGGGTGCACCTCCGACGTTGACCAATGAACTCTCCCGCAAGCTCGAGGCGTGGACGGGCAAACGGTTTATGGTGCTTGTCGCAAAGTCCGGCGGCAGCGCAACTTTTGCAAGCCAGAAGCAGGCCGCCAAACAAACCGCCGAGCGCGAAGTGCGCGAGCTTCCGGCGGTGCAGGCCATCCTTAAAACATTCCCCGGTGCCGAGATCGTGAAAGTGCGCGACCCTGATACCTTCATGCCCATTGAAGCCACAACGGAAGATCACGATGAAGAACCTCGCTGATATCATGAAACAAGTCTCCTCCATGCAAAGCCGCATGGGCGACATGCAAGCCAAACTTGAAAGCCTGGTGATCAAGGGCCAATCCGGTGGTGGGCTTGTACAGATCACGATGAATGGTAAGGCAGCATTGCAATCAGTATCGATTGATCCCTCGCTCATGAAACCGGACGAGCGTGAAATCCTGGAAGATTTGCTTGTTGCCGCCCACGCTGATGCGAAGTCAAAGGTTGAAGCGGCAGCGGCGGAAGAAATGAAATCAGTCACTGGTGACCTGCCGCTGCCGCCCGGAATGAAATTGCCGTTTTAATCAGGGGTGCACTTTGTGAAACGCGATAATCTCAAATCTCGTCATTCCAAACAATCACGCAGCGACAGCGGAGTGGTTGATTTGGAACCCAGCTTTGTCTGTTGGCAAGATAGCGGGGTTCCAAATCACTCGTTCCGCTCTGCTGCACTCGCGTTTGGAATGACGAGTGCTTTGGGTTCAATTATTCACCCATGAAACGCCAAGCCGGCCCCGAAATTGAACGCTTGATCCAGCTCTTGGCGCGCCTGCCAGGGTTGGGCCCTCGTTCGGCCAGGCGCGCGGTACTGCACCTCATCAAGAATCGCGAAAAACTGTTGGACCCGTTGACTCTTGCCTTGGAAGACGCGCGTTTGAAGGTGACGACGTGCAGCCAGTGCGGCAACGTCGACACACTGGATCCCTGTTCGGTGTGTATCGACCCGCGCCGCGACCGCAGTCTGATCTGCGTGGTCGAAGAGGTGGGGGATGTATGGGCGCTGGAACGCGCCAATGCCTGGGGTGGGCTTTACCATGTTTTGGGTGGCACGCTGTCAGCACTGGGAGGTGTGACGCCAGATGACTTGTCGATTGTCGAACTGGTGAACCGCGCCAGCGACGGCGTGGTGAAAGAAATCGTGTTGGCCACCAACGCCACGGTTGAGGGCCAAACCACTGCTCATTACATCACGGAACGGCTGAAAGAACGCGGCCTTGCCACCTCCCGCTTGGCTCACGGCGTGCCTGTGGGTGGCGAGTTGGACTACCTCGACGAGGGCACGTTAACCCAAGCCATTCGGGCCCGCCGCCCGTTTTGAGGCAGCTTGTTAAGACTTTCATAACCACTTCCTCAGGCGATCAACCTTAGCACCCGCAATCGTCACGGCGCTTGCTCCGTCTCCTTCAAAGCCCAAGGCCTTGTGCCGGATTGAGACAGGAGCACCCGATGATGCTGACTTTGAAAACCTCGAAGAGTGTGAAGCGGTATCTTGCGCATCAAAAAGGCACAGTCGCGATGTTCACGGCAATTGCGGCCATTCCCATGTTGCTGGCTGTCGGCACCGCGGTTGATTTGAGCAGGCTCCACGCTGCGCAAACCCAGGCACAGAGCGCGGTTGATGCCGCGGCGCTGACGGGCGCGAGCATGAAAGGTAAAACGCCAGCAGAACGCATTGCAGCTGCTCAAAAATCATTTGTCGTGAACACTGGCAATGGCATTGCCGGAAAAATGACGCCTGTTGCAACGTTTGAAGTCGTTGATGACGTCATGATCGGCAACGCGGAAATTGAAGTGCCGTCAGCCTTCATGCATTTGGCGGGTCTGGATTTGATGCAGGGCAAAGCCCGCGCTGAAGTGAATATTCTGTCTGACAAGAAGGCTGAAATTGTCTTGGTGCTGGATTACTCAGGTTCAATGAAGGACCCCGTTGACGGCAAAATCAAATATAAGGTCATGCGCGATGCTGCGATCAAACTTGTTGACGACCTGAGCAAGTCTGATCCGGATACCGTGAAGATTGGTCTCGTACCATTTTCCAACCACGTCTACACCACGTTGCCCGGCGCTTATGTTTTGGGCGGCAGCGGCACATGGACGGGTTGCACACAAGATCGCCAACACCCATTCAACCTCAGTGATTCAACGCCGACAGGCAATCCGTTGTCAAAGTGGAACCAGCCGATGTTATCAGCTGCTGACGATCCGACTGATGATAACAATCAGGTGAATTATGGCTGCAGCGGGTACATCGCAAACAATCTAACGACAGTTGATCTGACCGACAAATTCAAGAAGGTGACCAACCAGTTGAAGGTCATGAAACCTTACGCCTATACGCACATCGCCTTGGGTGTCGAATTTGGTTACCACATGCTGTCACCCAATGCTCCGTATACTGAAGGTGCAGCTTATGACGACAAGGACACCAAAAAATTCATGGTGGTTCTGACGGATGGCGCGCAAACCACAGGTGGATTTGGTGAGACCGGTCGCAACATTGCAGAAGGCAACAAGAATTTGGCCAGGCTGTGTGAAAATGCCAAAGCCAACAAGATTACCATCATGACGATGGCTTTTGACCTTGATCATGTTCCAACGGTCCAACGGTTGAAAGACTGCTCCACCGACCCAGCCAAGGATTTCTTTATTGCCAATGATGCAGTTGCGTTGGAGTCAGCGTTTGAAAGCATCAAAGCCGCTGTGGCATCAGAAATTTTCCTGAGCAATTGATCAGTTTGAATTGACCAGACGCGGCCGGGGTGCAGGCAGTGCCCCGTCCGTTTGCGTTTCGGACAAATCGAGGCTTTCAATTTTAACGCCGCGCTTGGAAATCTTGTCAGCTGTAACCCCCAGCTTTTCCAAGTCTCCATTGGCCATGTCAAAGTGCCGACGCAAGTCCGAGGCGCGGTCTTTCAAGCGACCGACATCCTCCATCAACTTGCCAACTTCAGCTTTGATCACATGGGCCTGATCGCGCATGGCCACATCTTTGAATATTGCCTGCATGGTTTGCACCAGCAACATCAACACATTGGGCGAGGCCAGAATGACCCGCGAACGATGGGCCTTTTGTACCACATCATCAAAGCTCTCATTGATCTCGGCATAAATCGATTCCGACGGCACAAACAAAATGGCAGTTTCATGGGTCTCGCCGGACAGCAGGTATTTTTCCGAAATATCCTTGATGTGCTTTGCCATGTCACCACGCAAACGCGACTCGGCGATTTTGCGTGTGCCCTCATCCTGCGAGGCTCGCAATGCCGAATAAGATTCCAAGGGAAACTTGGCATCTATGACCAATCGCAATGAAGAGTCTGGCAAAATGATCACGCAATCAGGCCGCATGCCATTGCTGAGGGTGGCTTGAAACTCATAGGCGGCAGAATGCAGGCCGTCCTTGATGATGGCCTCCATGCGACCTTGCCCAAAGGCACCGCGCGACTGCTTGTTGTTCAGAATATCCTTGAGACTCACCATCTCGGTTGAGAGTGATGTGATGTTGCGTTGCGCCGCATCGATGACCGCGAGGCGTTCGTTCAAGTGCCCCAGTGACAAAGCCGTCTTTTCAGTTTGTTCTGCCAGCCCCAGTCCCACCCGTTGGCTGACGGCATCCAGGCGCTCGTCCAGGGTGCGCTGCAAATGCACAGTGTTGCCTTGGGCCTGGGAGGCGAAGCTCTGCAGCGACCCTGCGAGTTCGGCCAAACGCAATTCCAGATCAGATGTGCGCCGCTGCGCTTCCCGTTGATCCTGCAACCGACCACGGCTTCCACGCCAAAGAAGCAGCACCGACAACACCAACAGCAACACGGCAATCCCTGCAATTGCCGCTGCAATTTCAAACACTGTGATATCGCGCCCGGCAAAATTAAAAACAATCGAATCGAGGGTCATGCCAACCCTTTAACACATTCGTGTTTTGTTCCGTAGCGTATTCATAACGAAAAGGCCCGTCCCAACCGCAACCGGTCGAAACGGGCCCATATGATCCGCTTGGAGCTCGGGACGGCGACAGGAGCCCAAAGCGGATCAATTCTGTGGCGCAGGAAGAAAGGGAAAACTGTTATAACTCAAAGGCTTGAGCCGTCTTTCCGTCTCGATCCCCGCCGGATCGTGAGTGTCAAGGTGCCTTTCAAAACAGGCGGGAAGCCAGCCAAGTCTGGACCAAGGCTTGACCATTTCAAGGCTATTTTGAGGCGAAGTACAGCCTTAAGTCGTTGATGGATTCAAAGCTCTGAGCCTTTTGAGACACTTCACGCAGTGCAACATAACTGCCTAAAATTTACTCACGCGCTCCGGTAACTATTGGTCGCCAGAATCAAGGCGTCGACGATTCCCGGCTCCATCGCCGAATGCCCGGCATCGCTGATAATTCTGATGTCAGCTTTGGGCCAGCGCCCTGCAAGTTCAAACGCTGTCGCCGGCGGCGTGATCACATCGTATCGCCCCTGCACAATGGTGCAGGGCAGGTGATTGATGCGCGTCACATCGTCGAGCAGCTGGCTGTCATGATCCAAAAATCCCCCGTTCACAAAGTAGTGGCACTCGATGCGGGCAAAAGCGGTGGCGAAGTGTTCTTCGCCAAAGGTCGTGACTTTTGCAGGGTCGGGAACAAGGGAGAGGCAAGCCCCTTCCCATTGACTCCAAGGCACAACAAATTTCCGCCTGACGGTTTCGTCGTCACTGAACAGCCGTTTCGCATAAGCCGCCACCA
The DNA here is from genome assembly GCA_031421835.1 of Hyphomicrobiales bacterium. Classification (GTDB taxonomy): domain Bacteria; phylum Pseudomonadota; class Alphaproteobacteria; order Rhizobiales; family Aestuariivirgaceae; genus Aestuariivirga. Next base: position 6,148 of record JANOPL010000034.1, read on the forward strand.
TATCATGACGCTCGTCATCCGGAATGGGCGCAACGAAATCTGCGAATGCATCCGGGAAAATCTGGTTGGCCCCATTCTGATAGAGCCATTGGATTTCACGTTTCCGAATGGCGAAAATTCCGCGGAGAATAAATTCTGTGACGCATGTCGGGTGTCGTTGACCGTAGGCCAGCGCAAGAGTGGACCCCCACGAGCCGCCAAACACCTGCCATTGCTCGATTTGCAAATGCGCCCGCAATTTTTCAATGTCCTCCACCAGGTCCCAGGTGGTGTTGTGGGTCAGGCAGGCATGGGGTGTGGATGCACCGCAGCCCCGTTGGTCAAACAGGATGATGCGATAAATATCCGGATCATGAAACCGCCTTGAATTCGGAGATATGCCGCCGCCCGGGCCACCGTGCAGAATAACCACGGGTTTACCGTTTGGATTTCCACATTGTTCAAAATAAATCTCGTGCAGGTCTGAAACTTTGAGGCGGCCCCGCCCGAAAGGCTCTATGGCAGGATAGAGTTGCAGGCGTGTCACAGATGAAGATGGCAAGGTTTTCCCCGTTTTTGTGCAGTGATTGATTTCGGTGATATAAACTGGATATAGCTGGGGTTGGAAACAAAACACCATGGCCGTTTATCATATCATCATCGTTGACGATCATCCGCTGTTTCGTGATGCGATGAAGGCGTCGTTGTCGTCCCTGTCAGCTGAACTCAAAATGACGGAAGCGGCAAGCCTTGACGAAGTCACAAGGCAATTGGCGCAGAAACCCAACTGCGATCTGGTGCTGCTCGACCTTAAAATGCCGGGTGTGCAGGGCTTGGCGGGACTGGCTTATTTGCGGGCGCAATACCCCGGCGTGCCGGTTGCGATTGTATCGGGACAGGAGGAGGCAGCAACCATCAGACGGGCATTGGCGTTGGGTGCCTCCGGCTTTATTCCAAAATCAACGTCAGCAGACATCATGTGCGGCGCTGTCAAGGCAATCCTGGCCGGTGAAGTCTGGGCTCCAAATGTGGCGCTGGAAGCAACGCCCCAGGACAGGGAGTTGGATGATCTGTCAAAACGCCTGGCCACACTCACACCGCAACAAGTCCGTGTACTGATGATGTTGCGCACAGGTCTTCTCAATAAGCAAATCGCTTTTGAACTTGATGTGTCAGAAGCCACTGTGAAGGCCCACGTCTCGGCTATTCTGCTCAAACTCAACGTCGACAGCCGCACGCAGGCTGTGATCGCTGCAAACAAATTGGACAGCGAAGCCATAGGTGCTGGAAATCGTTAAAGGATAAAAATCCTTGACAAGCAAACATTATAGTCCTACATTGGCCTCAATGCGCATGGGGCAACTCCTGCTGCTTGACATCGTAAATATGGCGTTTTTGCAGAGGCAAAACGCCGGGCTCACGGGGTGGAGCCGAAATCAACCCCGCCATTCTGGAGCGAGTCCGGAGGCAGAAGGGCCAAATTTAACTCTTCACCAACTCACCCTTGAGCGCGCTTTCAATCAAGGCCTTGGTATTCCCCACACCGTAGAGCGCCGTGAATGACCCAAACCTTGGACCTTTCTCTTCTCCCAGCAGCACCTGATACAGCATGTTGAACCAGCTTTGAGCCACGCCAACGCTGCCGTCTTTTTGTGTTGTGGTATAAGGTTCGCGGCGGCCGATGTTGTAGACTTCGGCTTGAATTGTTTCAGGAGTGGAGCCTTCCGGGAGTTGACTGAAGGCCGTGACGAGATCAGAAAGTGCCTTGGCTTCTTCGTCCGTAGGCAGACGATATTTCTTCGCCGTAACCACAAAGTCTTTGTAATAGCGAATGGCGTAGCCCACGAGAGAGTCCAAACGAGGATGCGTCAGGGGTGACAAATCGGGCATATAACGTTGCAGGTATGCCCACATCACTGATTTGTCTTCCGTGTTGGCTACAGCGGCGAGGTTCAACAGCAGAGCAAACGTTACACCACCTGACTCAGGTTCGGGAGGATGCCCACCGTGAATGTGCCAGACCGGATTCATCAACTGGTCTTTGGCTTCGGTTTGTTTTGGGAAGGCCGCGAGGTGTTGGGCATACTCATCGACTGCGCGCGGGATGACATCAAAATACAAACGCTTGGCTTCGCGCGGCTTGTTATACATGAATTGCGCCAGAGAATTGGGATCAGCATAGGTCAACCATTCATCAATGGTCAGGCCGTTGCCTTTTGATTTTGAAATCTTCTGGCCAATGTCATCAAGAAACAATTCATAGACATAATGTTCCGGCGCCTTGGCCCCCAGAATAACGCTGATCGCATCATAAACAGGCGCATTGGTTTGATGGTCCTTGCCGAACATTTCAAAATCCACATCAAGGGCGGCCCAGCGCATGCCAAAGTCTGGCTTCCATTGCAACTTGGTGCGTCCGCCGCGCACGTCGAGTGTCACGTCGGTTCCATCTTCGTCTGCGAACGTGATGGTGCCCTTCCTGGCGTCGATGGCTTTCATTGGCACGTAAAGCACGCGGCCTGAAAGGGGTGAAATTGGCAGAAACGGCGAATAGGTGGCTTGCCGTTCTTCGCCGAGGGTTGGCAACATCACGCCCATGATGTCGTCAAATTTTTCGAGTGCGCGGATCAGCATGTCATCGAATCGGCCTGACTTGTAGTAATCGGTGGCCGAGGCGAATTCATAGTCAAAGTTGAAAGTATCGAGAAAGCGCCGGAGCATCGCATTGTTATGATGGCCGAAGCTTTCGTAGTCGCCTCCAAAAGGATTGGGCACTGAAGTCAGCGGTTTGTGCAAATGCGGCAACAGGACATTCTTGTCCGGTACGTTGTCCGGAATCTTGCGCATGCCGTCCATGTCGTCGGAGAAACACAGGAGACGCGTTGGCAAGTCTGACATCATCGAAAAAGCCTTGCGCACCATCGTCGTGCGCGCCACTTCGCCAAAGGTTCCGATGTGTGGCAAGCCTGACGGGCCATAGCCGGTTTCGAACAGCACTTGTTTCTGCCCCGATCTTTCCACACGCTTCAAGATCTTCCGCGCTTCTTCAAAAGGCCATGCGCGGGATTCTAAGGCGGCTGCACGAAGTGCGGGGGAGGTAGGCATGGTTGAGGCTTTCATGTGATTGCAACGGCTCTTTAGGCAGCACGGCCCTTGCGGTCAACTTTCAATCATTGCTAGAGGCTTTCGGATGAATCTCACCAAAGAATATATTGAGGCTTATGCTGTTGGTCTTGCCATTGTGCTTGCCATCTATGGCGTCATGTTCAAGTTAATCCCTTACGTGTTTTCTAAAATTATTCCGACGAAAATTCCTGTGGTGGCAAGAATTGCAAAAAGCGCGGCAGCTGCAGCACAAAGTGCCATCAGACCGAAATTCCTATTCCCTTTCCACACGCGTGAAGTGAAAGGAGAAGACGCCATGGCGGCTTTTGAAACTGCCCGGACAGAAGGAAAAGGTGTACCTGTCATCATCGGTGGCGACGAAGGCATGGTGCAAAGCCTTGCCGAAATGATGTATCATCACAAATCAAAGCCTGACGAATATATCCGGAGGGCAGAAGCCAACCCCAATCCTTATCCCAGCAAATCGGCACCCAAGATGCCAAAAGTTTGGCCGCACGTGGGGCCGTTTGACAAAGAGCGAAATCCATTTTCGATTCACCTGCATCCAGAAGGCTTCAAGCCCGTCGTAACACTGGCATACATACCCACACCGTCTTCGGCTGACATTCCTGCATACTTGAAATTGGGCAGCTGGAATGCGGTGCCTGATGCTGATGTTTTCGTGGCACTGCTGCGCAAATGGCAGCGCGACTATGGCGCCGAGCTTGTAGCCGTGTCGATGGATACGATGGATGTTCGCGTGGCCCGCAGGCCTGCAACTCATCAGGAAGCATTGATCATTGCGCGTGAACACGCAAAATTCTGCCCGTCGAACGAAGTGACGATTACTGAACGCGCAGCAGAACTCATGCAGTTAGACTGGTGGCACTTCTGGTGGGACTAGGCTGTTACTCCAGCATGCTTTTTCAAAAACCCAACCGTCCGACCCCACGACAAATCCGCTGCTTCCTTGTTGTACCTTGCCGCATTGGTGTCGTTGTTGAAGGCGTGGTTGGCGCCGTCGTACATGTGAAGCTCGTATGATTTGCCTGCGGCTTTGAGAGCTGCTTCGTATTCCGCGATGCCAGCATTGATGCGTTCATCGAGGGATGCATAATGCAACATCAGGGGAGCCGTGATTTTCGCAACATCGGCAGCTGGCGCTTGGCGGCCGTAATAAGCGACACCTGCTGCGAGTGTGGGATCAACAACCGCGAGACTGTTCACAGCCCCACCGCCCCAGCAAAAGCCCATAGCGCCAGCTTTGCCCGTACCTTGGGGATGCGCGATCAAGGCTTTGATGGCGGCTTGTGAATACGCCACAACGTCGTCTGGCTTCAACGTTCCAATCATCTCCTTGCCTTTTTCTTCGTCCACCGGTGTGCCACCGAGCGGAGCTAAATAGTCAGCACCAAAAGCGACGAAGCCTTCCAAGGCCATGCGCCGTGTCACGTCTTTGATATGGGGGTTAAGGCCCCGGTTTTCGTGGATCACCAACACGGCCGGGAGTTTTCCAGTTGCATCTTTTGGAATGGCCAACAGACCCTTGATGCCGGGCGCAAGTTCGCCCTCTGTCAATACCAGACGCGGATCATTTTCCGGGACCATGGCGGCGTGGGCATAGTTGTTTTCAAGGATCGGCAGCAAGGCCGTGGCCGCAGCAGCTGATCCTGCTGCAAGTGTGAGCCTGTCCAGAAATGCGCGGCGCGACATGCCGCCGTGGGTGTAGGTGTCAAACAAGGTGATGATTTTCTGATCCATGACAACGCTCCTCGATTTTTCTGATGGGTTGGTGTTTTGAACTTACGCCAGAATCAGGCAAAGGGATGACGTGTTCATTACAAATCCGACAGCTTATGCAAAAGGTCAGGGGGCAGTGCTTAATCGTGAGGCACTGGCACCGCGCGCTGCGCTGTTGGCGCTGGCGGAGCAAGCTTACCTGACCTGCCATGCCGGATTTTTGGTGGCGCGTCTTGCGCAAGCGGCTGATGCACAGCAAGAGCTTGCGCGCGCCGCCTTGGCAGAGCGGCATCTGGATGTGGCCGAACTCTTTGCGTTTGCCTGCCCGGCGCGCGCCGCAGTGCCCACGCCTAAAGGGCTGGCACGATTTCTGCGTTTGGATGTGGCTGACGATGACGACCAGGCTTTGCGCGCCGTGGCTGCCGCATTGCTGGCGCAGTTGGAAAATCCAAGACAGGGATTGATCCGCGAAACCGCAGAACACGCAACATTTCTGGCCCGCGCCAATTGGCCGTGGGCCCCCTTCGTGATGAAGGCCTTGCTCAAAGCCAATCCGAAATTGGATGTTGGCACTTTCGCAACGGGCCTCAATGTGTGGGACCGTTTGGATGAATGGGAAGAGCAGGGCCCGCCGGCAAAGGGGGACTACCTGGACGTGTTGCCCCAGGAAGCCTTGAGCGTGCTGCGCGATGCCTTGGGAGCCGAGTCAGAGGCGCGGCCCCAACAACGCGACTACGTGACGTCAGCACTACATGGGTTTGCCGCACGGCAGTCTCCGGCCTTCAACAATATTCTGCTTGCCGAAGCAGGAACGGGTTTGGGCAAGACCTTGGGCTATCTCGCACCGGCATGGGTGTGGGCCAATAAAAATAAACGCCCTGTTTGGCTTTCGACCTACACCAAGAACTTGCAGCGCCAGCTGGATCAGGAATCCGCCCGTCTGGTGCCTGACCCGGAAGAACGCGCCGGAAAAATTGTCATTCGCAAGGGTCGTGAAAACTATTTGTGCCTCCTCAACATGCAGGAAAGTTTTGGGCGACTGCAAGCCCAAGGGCCACGCGGGGCCTTGCTTGCGGTGTTGCTGTCGCGTTGGGCCAGAGCCTCGCGCGATGGCGATTTGATAGGCGGGGATTTCCCCTCATGGATCTTCGGGCTGTTTCCTGAATCCGGTTATGATGGCGACGTCAAACACCCTTCCCCCCAATCACTGGGCTTAACCGACAGGCGTGGCGAATGCATCTATGTGGCCTGCGCCCACTACAAACGCTGCTTCATTGAAAAAAACCAGCGCGCCGCCCGCAACGCATCGCTGGTCATCGCCAATCATGCGCTGGTCATGCATCAGGCGGCGGTGGATTTTGCGTTGGGTCAGGCTGTGACCGAGGAGGAAGAAGCGGCACCCGGTGGACTGAAGCGCATCGTGTTCGACGAAGGCCACCATTTGTTCGATGCAGCGGATGGCGCGTTCTCGTCTCATCTTTCCGCACAAGAAGCCGCTGAATTGCGCAGGTGGATCAGAGGTCCCGAAACCGAGCGCCGCCGTGGCCGGGGCCTAGCGGATCGGTTGGGCGATATCATCAATGATGATGACGGCACCTCGGCGATGTTGGACGACGTCATGCAGGCATCTCGCGTTTTGCCAAGAGCGGGCTATATGCGTCGCATCCACGATGGCAGGCCCGAGGGGGTTGCCGAACACTTCTTCACGCTGGTGCGGCAGCAGGTGGTGGCGCGCGACGAAAGCGAGTCAGGCTTTGCCATTGAAACCGCGTGCCTGCCATTGATTGCAGGCCTGGGTGAGGCGGCGTCTGATCTGGCCGAGGGCCTCAACCGCTTAAAGCGCCCGATGGAACGCCTGGCCAAGGCATTGGCAGCAAAGCTTGATGACGAAGCGGCTGAATTGTCGACCAACGAGCGGGGCAAAATTGAAGCCATGTCGCGTTCCCTGCGCAGGCGCGGGGAGTTGATGCTGGGGGGCTGGCTGTCGATGTTGCACCGTCTTAACGGCGAAACCAACCCGCTGATGGTGGAATGGTTCTCAGTGGAGCAACAGGGCCAATGGCAGGTGGATGTGGGCCTGCATTCGCACTGGCTGGACCCCACAGAACCTTTGGCACTTGCAGTGTTAAGGCCTGCTGATGGTGTGATCATCACATCGGCCACGTTGAAAGATCGCCCTCCCAACATTCCCGATGACTGGGAAAATGCGGAAATGCGCACTGGTGCCATTCACTTGCCCTACCCCGTGAAGCGCGAACAATTTGCTTCGCCATTTGATTATCCCAAACGCGCCCGTGTGATTGTGGTCAATGATGTGGCGCGCGACTCGATGGACCAATTGGCAGCCGCCTATCGTGAGTTGTTCTTTGCATCGCGTGGTGGTGCGTTGGGATTGTTCACCGCGATCTCGCGATTGCGCGCCGTCCAAAAACGCATTGCCCAGCCTTTGAGTGAAAAAGGTTTGCAACTCTATGCCCAACACGTGGACCCCATGGACACAGCGACGCTGGTGGATTTGTTTCGTGCCGAAAGTGATGCCTGCTTGCTGGGCACTGATGCCGTGCGCGATGGTGTGGATGTGCCGGGGGATTCGTTGCGCCTGATTGTGATGGACCGTGTGCCGTGGTCCACGCCCAATATTTTGGAGAAGGCCCGCAAGGAAGCATTCGGTGGTAATGCCTATGTTGATATGACGGTTCGCTTGCGGCTGCGCCAGGCTTTTGGTCGTTTGATCCGCGCTGAAAATGACAAGGGCTGTTTCGTCGTCCTTGATTCTCGCTTGGCCTCACGCTTTTCAACGGCATTCCCCGAGGGTGTTGCGATTGAGCGCATGGGCTTGGTGGAAGCGATTGAGGCGGTGAGCAGCTTCTGCAATACTAAAGCCAAATCAATCAGGAGTTAGTCATGTCCGGAACCATCAGCAATGAACAGGCGCTCATCTATGTGATGGTGATGATGTCAGGGGTTGAAGGCAAAATCCGGCCAGAGGAATTGGCCGAGATTGATATTCTGGTGCGCACCTTGCCCGTGTTCAAGAATTTTGATCGCTCAAGACTGGCCACGGTGGCGCAAGAGGCGGGTGATATGTTGCAGCTGTCAGAGGGCATGCAAACGGTGTTGGACTTGGTGGCGGATCAACTGCCGCTGCGCCTGCGCGAAACCGCTTATGCATTGGCTGTTGAAGTCGCGGCGATTGACCTGGCCGTGGGCAAGGAGGAACTGCGCTTCCTTGCGATTTTGCGTGATGCGCTGGGGCTTGATAAATTGGTGACAGCCGCCATTGAACGCTCGACGATTGCACGGTTTCAGGGGGCTTGAAGCAAGGCCCCCCTCACCGCTTCGCGGAGCTCCCCCAACAAGTTGAGGGAGCGGAGAAATCAACGCCCTCCCTCAGCTATGCTGGGGGAGGTGCCCGAAGGGCGGAGGGGGAGCCTTCATCCAAACACCCGTCTCTGTATCGCTGGCAGCCTGGCTGCAAAACTCGCGCTGCGGGCAATGAAGAACACCGAGAGTGCAGCCCATAATCCGTGGTTGCCGTAGAGTGGTTCCAGCACGTACCAGGCGATGAGATAGAGCACGAGCGACAGCACCATCATGTTGCGCATGTCCCGCGTGGCCATGGCGCCGGTGAAAATGCCGTCGTAAAGAAAGCACGCAGCCCCCAGAAACGGCGTAATGGCCGCCCAGAAGATGAAATTGCGGGCGAAGCTTCTGACGTCCGCATTGATCGTCATAAGGTCAATGAACATCGGCGCAAGCAGCCATATCAACAGCGAAGCGGCTGCACCAAACACCATGACCCACAGAGTTGAAAGCTTGATGGCTTGGGCATAACGCGGTTGATTTTTCGCACCGATGGCTTGCCCCACCAAAGCCTCGGCGGCATAGGCCAGACCGTCAATCATATAGGCGGCCACTTCAAACAGATGCAGCAGGACCATGTTGGCCGCCACGACCGTGTCGCCGTTGCGGGCACTGCGGGAGGTGAACCAGGCAAAGGCAAACAGCAGACACACGGTGCGGATCATCATGTCGGCATTCGCACTCAAAAGCTCTTTGAGTTTTGCAATGTTGAAAATGAACGCACGGTCGAAGGGCTGATGCAATTGCTGCAATCGTCGGAACACGAAGACCATGCCAATGGCAAAGCCCGTATATTCGGCAATCAACACGGCCATACCCACACCTGCAATATTGAAATCAAAATACAAGACCAGCATTGCGCTGAAGGCCATGTTGGTGAGGTTCAATGCCAGTTGTGTAATGAGCGCAACCGTTGTGCGCCCTTGGCCGATGAACCAGCCCATGATGGTGAAGTTGGCAAGCGCTGCCGGTGCCGCCCAAATGCGATAGCTGAAATAGGTCGTGGCCGCCGCCTGTACCTCGGGCGAACCGCCCATGAGTGAAATCGAAAGCGGTTTGAGCAGCGGTGAGAGGATGATGAGGCTTGCCCCCACAACGCACGCAATCAACAGGCTGCGCCAAAATACTGCTGCCACGTTACGCGGGTTTTCTGCCCCCGTAGCTTGTGCTGAAAGCCCGCTTGTGGACAGGCGCAAAAACCCGAAGCCCCAAAACAGGAAAGAAAAAATCAACGACCCCACAGCCACGCCACCAATGAGATGAGCACCCGGCAATTGCCCGACGACTGCCGTGTTGACGACGCCGATCATCGGTTCCGTCATATTCGACAACATGATGGGGATAGCGATTTTCAGAATTGTCGCATGGGTCACAGGTTGTTGCATGCAGGACGGTTGCGCGTTTGTTCCGAACCCGTCAAGCTTGAGGGCAATGGTTGATTTGCATCGCAGCATTGCAGAATGGTTTGAGAGAAAAAGCTGGGCCCCCCGTGCGCACCAGCTTGCCATGTTGCAACATGGGGCGAAGGGGAAGAGCGCGCTGTTGATTGCCCCTACCGGTGGCGGCAAGACCTTGGCGGGCTTTATGGCAACGCTGAACGAACTGGCCGAGTCCCATGAATCGAACGGCATTCACACGCTTTACATTTCACCACTGAAAGCTCTCGCCGTCGACATTGCCCGCAATCTTGAAAAGCCAGTGATGGAGATGGTGCTTCCCATCACCATCGAAACCCGCACGGGTGATACGCCCGTGTCACGACGAAAGCGTATTCGCACCAACCCGCCCGATATTCTGATCACCACCCCGGAACAAGTGACGCTGATGATCGGTGACCCTGCGGCAGCACATCTGTTTCGCAGTTTGAAATGTATCATCATTGACGAGTTGCATTCGCTCGTGACCAACAAGCGCGGCGTGTTGTTGTCGCTGGCCCTGACACGGGTGCAAGCCTTGGCCCCCGATGTGCGATTGGTGGGATTATCTGCGACAGTGGCGGACCCTGATGTGTTGTGTGCGTGGCTGGCTCCAACAGGAAAGCCGCCTGTGCCGCTGGTGCTTGGAACAGCGGGAGCGCCTCCGACAATTGAAGTGATGAAATCCGACGAGCGCATTCCCTGGTCCGGCCACACCACGCGTTATGCGGTCAAAGATGTGTATGCGCAAATTTTGAAAGCGCGGATGGCGCTGGTATTCGTCAACACGCGTTCGCAAGCGGAGATGATGTTCCAGGAATTATGGACGGCGAACGAGGATAATCTGCCGATTGCACTTCACCATGGGTCCCTCGACATTGCCATGCGCCGCAAGGTGGAACAGGCGATGGCTGATAATCGTTTGCGGGCCGTGGTGTGCACATCAACACTCGATCTTGGAATCGACTGGGGTGACGTGGATTTGGTCATTCATATTGGTGCGCCGAAAGGATCCAGCCGTTTGCTGCAACGCATTGGCCGCGCCAATCATCGCCTGGATGAATCGAGTAATGCCATATTGGTGCCGTCCAACCGCTTCGAGGTTTTGGAATGCGAGGCCGCCGTGGAAGCGGCACGGGAGAATGCCCAGGACACCCAGTACCCTTCCGTGTTGAAACTGGATTGTTTGGCCCAACACATCATGGGGTGCGCCTGTTCGGGCTCATTTTTTGCCGATGCGCTTTATGCGGAAGTGACATTGGCATTCACGTTTCGTAATCTCTCGCGAGACATTTTCAATCAGGTCTTGGAGTATTGCGCCACAGGTGGCTATGCGCTGAAGTCGTATGCGCGCTTCGCCAAATTGAAACTGCAACCTGATGGAAGTTGGCGCTTGGCACACCCGAAGAATGCACAGGACTGGCGCATGAACATCGGCACCATTGTGGAAGAAGGCCTGTTGAAAGTGCGCCTTGCCAAGGTACGGCGTGTGGCGGGAAAGCGCGTTGTGTCCGGTGGTTTTGTCTTGGGGGAATTGGAGGAATGGTTCCTCAGTCAACTCACCGTGGGCGACACGTTTTTGTTTTCGGGGCAAGTGCTGCGCTTTGAAGGCATGGATGAATTTGGTGGGCTTGCCACGAAAGCGCCGGGCGCTGAACCGCGCATTCCCTCCTATCAAGGTGGAAAATTCCCGCTTTCCACATTCCTGGCCCAGCGCGTGCGCGAAATTTTAGCAACACCATCGCGGTGGAAGCAACTGCCGCCGCAAGTGCAGGATTGGTTGGCCACACAGCGTTACGCTTCGGTGTTGCCGCAGGCGGACCAGATGCTGGTCGAAACCTTCCCGCGTGCTGAAAAACATTATTTGGTGTGCTACCCCTTCGAGGGACGCTTGGCGCAACAGACATTGGGCATGTTGTTGACACGTCGACTTGAACGCTGGGGCGCAAAGCCGCTGGGCTTTGTCGCGTCGGAATATTCTCTCGCAATCTGGACGGTGTCTGATCTCTCGCTGATGATCTCGTCCGGGCGCTTGTCACTCGATAAACTGTTTGACGAGGACATGCTGGGGGACGACTTGGATGCTTGGCTGGCGGAGAGCAACTTGATGAAACGCACCTTCCGTAATGTGGCGTTGATTGCGGGCCTCATCGAAAAGCGCATGCCCGGCAAGGAACGGACCGCGCGGCAGGTGACGGTGAATACGGATTTGATCTACGACGCCCTGCGCACGCACCAGCCCGACCACATTCTCTTGCGTGCAGCATGGGATGATGCGGCGGAGGGCTTGATTGATGTGCATCGCTTGGGTGCCATGCTGAAGCGCATCAAAAATCACATCATTCACAAGGCATTGGAGCGGGTGTCGCCGCTTGCTGTTCCTGCTCTGTTGGATATTTCCAGAGAATCAATTAACGGCGAAGCCCATGATGCCCTTCTCGCCGAAGCCGCTGACGAACTCATGGGAGAGGCCACACGGCTTGTCTAAGCAGCACACCATTCCGTTGGGCGGTCTGGCCTTTGTGCCCGATATGTCGGGCGCATTGTTTTTGACAGAAGAGAAGCTGTTGCTCGTCGCTGATTTGCACCTGGAGCAGGGGGCAAGTCTGGCGAGGCGTGGCCTGCACGTGCCGCCGTATGATACCGCGGTGACGCTTGCGATGTTGGAGCGCGTGTTAATCGCGACTGATGCCCGTCGCTTGGTATTACTGGGCGATAGTTTTCACGATGGCGTGGCTCATACCGAAGTCGCGGCCAACGATGCGGTACGCTTGCGCGCCATCACAACTAGAGTTGATACGATCTGGATCGCAGGCAACCACGACCCGAACACCCATGACAGTTTAGGCGGCGTGTGTGTGGAAGAACTCGCACTCGGAGACATCACGCTGCGGCACATCCCGGCAAAATTGAAGACGGGCGAAATGGAAATCGCAGGCCATTTGCACCCCGGCGCTTCGGTTGAACAGCGGGGTCACAATGTGCGCACCAAGTGTTTTATCGCAGATGATCGCCGCATCATCTTGCCGGCCTTTGGCAGTTATACGGGCGCACTCAATGTGCGCAGTGCGGCCTTCAAGGGATTGCTGAATGCGGAACAAGCAAAAGCGTGGATGATCAGCAAGACGGCGATCCACGCATTTCCGTTCAAGAGACTGAGTTAAAAATGCATCGGGTGATCACTTGCAATTAACATGATAAACTCTTCACTGTCATTGCCGGACTTGTTCCGGCAATTCTTGATAATTTCACCCGCAGCGCCAAATTCGTGCGCGAATCGCACGTGTTAAGCTCCGCTCTTGAACTGAAATGGATCACCGCAACAAGTGCGGTGATGACAACTCTGGGGAATATTTGAATACAAGAGTCGCAACCAAGCGCGTTGGCCTTAGTGCGCTCTAACTCGCATCAGGTTTTGAGGCCTGCCAGGCTTCATCACGTACGGCCACTGTATTGGCTGTGTCGGGGGCGACTTCCGGTGTCCAATTTGCCAGACGGTCCTTGGTGTCCTGCAACTCTGCCGGGGTCAAGGTCTTTGCAATGCGATCAGCCCGCTTGTTGGCGTCAGCATCGTTTTGTTTGGCTGCCATGGAATACCAGAACAAGGCTTCCTTGCCGTTGGCTTTGGTGCCGAGGCCGCGCTCCAGCAGAACGGCCAGGTTGAATTGACTGTCTTTCAAACCATGGGCCGCACCCAAGGAAAACCATTTGAAGGCGCGGGCATAATCAGGCTGGCGTTGCTCGTTGCCGGCAGAAAGTACTGCAGCATTGTGCATGGCCTTGATGTTACCTAACGCGCCTGAACGCTCATACCAGCCCAAGGCGGCATTCATGTCGCGAGCGACACCTTTGCCACGCTCGTAAAGCGTGCCCAGCCGATATTGCGCTGGTGCGTTGCCTGCTGCTGAGGCTTTGCCATACCAGTAGGCAGCCTTGGCAAAATCCTGTTCAACGCCGTCAGTGCCATTCAAATAGCGTGTTGCGATGATGAACTGTGCTTCGGCATTGCCCATGGCGGCGGCTTCACGCAATTGCACGCTGCCTGTAACTTTAGGCGGCATTTCGTCATTGCTGGAAGCCTTGCCTTCAATCAACGCGGCCAAGTTGGTTTCGCCAGCCTGATCAATCGAGGCTGTCAGAACCGGGTCGGCACCCTCAGGCAAGAGCATGCTTTCCAACTCAGCGGGCTTTGGCTGAGGTGGCTGGGCTTTCGATGCATCCGGCGCAGGAACAGCGGCTTCAGGAGCAGCTTGTGGAGCAAGTTGTTGTTCAATCTTTGTCGGTTGTGCCGGCGCTTTGGCTTTCTTGGCTTGGCCCAGCATGTTGAAGGTGAAAATTGAAACCGCAGCCAGAAGCGCAATTCCCATGATGATATATTTGCGCTTCTTCGTATCATTGTTATTGGCAGCGGCTTTAAAACCAGGAGGCGGTTTCAATTCGCCCGCAAGTCCAGTCGGAGCTGCATCCATTTTGGCTTTTTTCTTCGAACTGAAAATACCAAAGTTCAGCAGCTTCTTCGACGATGCTTCGCTAAGTCGCGCAGCACCGGGAGAAATGCTGTTCAACATGCTTTTTGGCTGCATAGATGCCTGGGCCGCACGGCGGGCGGCCGCGATAAAGTCATCACCGTCAGTTGGTGGCTCAGGGGCAGCCAGCGGTGGCAATTCCATGGCGGAACGCGAACCTTGAACAATGGCGTCAAAAGGATTGACCGGTGGTGCCTCAGCCGCTTGCTCCATGACAGGATTAAACGGGGCTTGAATTTCTGCAAACGGATTGCCTGCTGCTGGTGCCTCGGTCGGCACATTCCAGTCAAATTCGGCTGATGCCGCAAAAGTCTGGCCGCCGGTTTCAACAGCTGCTGCGGCGAGTGGTGTTGAAACCGCTGCAGCAACGCGCTGGCCAATCGCTGCAGTTTCAAGTTCCGAAAGTTTGGTGACAATCTGCTCGAGTGTTTCATGAACCGCTTCCAGGGTTTCCTGATTGCGACCCTCTGCCTGTTCAGCAGCAAAGCGAACGGCTTGCAAACCTTCCTGCAAGGCGTGGATTTCCGGTGCACCCGTCAACGAAACCTGTTGTGGTGTTTGCGACAGAATTTGCTGGGCCATGCGGTTGGCCGCGTTGTCTGCCACTTCCTGGGTCCAGTTGCGCTGCTGTTCCATGCTGTCAAACAGCTGGTTGACGGCGCGTTCAATGGTTTCGAGCGAGCCTAATTGTTGTTCGGTACGTTCAACACGCGACGCGATATCATTGAGACGCTGTTCAATTTCTTCCGACTGCCCGGCGTCGCGGTTGGTCGCGGCTTCCGAAAGCTTATAGTCAAGCTCGGCCATGCGGCGTTCAAGTTCTGTGACCTGTGGCAGGTTACGGGTTGACGCGCGGGTTTGTTCAAGCTGCTCGGTGACCTCGAGAATGCGGCGATCCATGTCCGCCAGCGGGCGCATGTCGGGGCCTTGGGCCACACGCGTGGAAAGCTGTTCCACCGCGGCCCGCAGCGCCATCACATCGCCACCGTTGGCTTGAGCTTTATGGGCTTCGTCGATGCGGGCGTTCAACCGTTCCACTTCGCCGCGCAGGCGCTGCATTTCTGCAGGCGGAACAGAATTCCCGGTGAGCGAACTTTGCGCTTCCTTGATCAGACCAACGATGCGGCCTTCGATGGCACGCAGTTCTTTCTGGCTGGTTTGCACGGCTTGAGTCTGCGCACGCGAGGCCAAACCTTCGGCAGTTTCCCGCACGGTGTCGATACGGTTTGCGAGTTCCGTCAATTCAGATTTCAGCAAATCCGGCAGAGTGGTTTGGGGCACGCTGCTTTCGCTGCGTTCAACACGCTGGGCCAAATCGGCCAAGCGGGCTTCGAGCTGGGTGAGCGCAGGTAAATGTTTGGCAACGGACTCTTGCGGTGATGCAGCAGCCTTCACCGACATGGCGGTCATGCGGTCATGCAGTGATTTGAAATTGTCCTTCGTGCGCTTTTCCGAGGTTTCCATGTGTTCAACAATGTTGCGCACAGCTTTTTCAAGCGTCACATAACCGGGGCTGTCTTCGGGTTTGCCCGAGAGTGGCCTTACGGCTTGGGTGATCTGACGACCCAAAATCGACAAGCGATCATTGACAGCCGTAAAGGCTTCAACCGTTTGCCGTTCGTTGCTTTCAACACGGCTTAAAATGCGGTGCATTGAATCATTTGATTCAACGGGGGCCGCGCGCTGTGCTGTTTCAGCATCACGGCGCGACAGGCGCGAGAGTTGCTCGGCAATGTCTTCCAGCCGGTTGGCCGTGCGTTCCAAGGCATGGCTGGAGCGGGGGGCACGAACGGGCTCCGGATGCATGTCCGGAATCTCGTCAGAGGTTTCGAGGATTTTGCTGTTGAGCCATTCACCCAGCGTCATGCCGGACCGGCGTGCCGCGATTTTTGCCGCTTCACGTGCATCTGGCTCTATGCCTTTGACGCTCCAAGGAACCCCTGGCTTCATCACTCAACTCCTCAGGCCAAACCTGGCCAATAAAACGATCGGGACAGCCAAATCGCTTGACGGCCCATTTCCCCTGATCCGGCGAAAGTTAACGTTTTTGGTAAATATTCAGTTAAGGTGTTGATCTTTGTATTATTTCATCAGCAATTTTCACCGGACGAAGATCTTAACGTGACGCAATTTGCCTATGCCCAATCGCCGCTTGATCGTTTGTCGGCGCTTCGCACTCGCGCTGATGAAGTGGAGAAACGTGCCAAAAGCATGACCTCCAAGTATGTTTGGGTGCATGGCGACAGCGTGCGCTTTGAAGGCGAGGTGCTGGATAATTCCAGACCCGCCCATGCAACTGACGCAGTGCTTCTGGGTGATGATACCGACGGTGTTTCGTGGTTTGCCGTTTCGGCTGGGCCAGGTGATTCGCTGAAACCCTTGCGCGCTGTGATGATCGACGGGTTGCTTCCACCCCAAGTGCTTTCGATTTTGGCGCAAGCCCGCAGCATCGTGCATTGGCATCAATCCCACGGCTTTTGCGCCAAGTGTGGTGCAACAACAGTCATGCAGGATGCCGGATATCGCAGGCACTGTGCGACCTGCAAGACTGATCATTTTCCACGCACGGACCCCGTGGTGATCATGGCGGTGTGTCATGGTCGTCAAACGTTGTTGGGCCGCCAGAAGTCTTGGCCTGAAAACATGTATTCAACACTGGCCGGGTTCATGGAGCCCGGAGAAACCATTGAAGCTGCCGTGCGCCGCGAGGTGATGGAAGAGGTTGGGGTGAAAATTGGTAGCGTTGACTATGTGGCCAGCCAACCGTGGCCATTTCCATCCAGCCTGATGATCGGCATGATCGGAGAGGCCGAGAATCTTGACCTCACGATTGACGCAACTGAAATTGAAACCGCCCGCTGGTTTGACGCTGATGAATTGCGCATGATGCTGAACCGCACCCACCCGCAAGGCCTGCATGCATCAAGACCTGACGCCATTGCGTGGCATTTGGTACAAGCGGCGCTGAAACGGATTGAGGGGTGAAGAGGGCACCAAATCGCTTGATCAGCTTGCGCGTTTGGAATGACGAGCGTTAGGAAGTTATGGAACTTTCCTCCCCGCAATCTTCGCGCGGTAGGCGTTGGCGGGGTAGGCTCCCAGCACTTTTACATAGGACGTGAAGAACGCCAGTTCCTCAAATGCCAGTTTCACATTCGAGTCATCCGGATGACCTTCAATTTCAGCGTAGAATTGCGTCGCCGAGAATTGGCCTTCAATTTGATAGGACTCAAGCTTGGTCATGTTCACACTGTTGGTGGCAAAGCCCCCCATGGCTTTATAGAGTGCAGCGGGAACGTTCCGTACACGGAAGACAAAGCTGGTCATCACCCTGCCTTGGTTGGGCTTTGCATCTTGCCGCTTCTTGGCAAGGACAACGAAACGTGTCGTGTTGTGGTCTTCGTCTTCGATGTTTTTGGCCAGCACCTTTAAGCCATAGGTTTCTGCCGCAAGCTTGGTGGCAATGGCGCCCCGGGTTTTGTCGCCGAGTTCCGAAAGTTCCCGCGCGGCCCCCGCCGTGTCAGCAGCAACCACGGTACGGAGTTTATGCTGGCGGATGAATTTGCGGCATTGCCCCAACGCATGCACATGGCTGTGCACGTCTTTGATGTCAGCCAGTTTGGCGCCCGGCACGGCGAGCATGTGAAACTCGATGCGCAAAAAATGTTCGCCCACAATGCGCAAGCCGGATTCCGGCAGAAGATGATGCACATCAGCCACACGGCCCGCCGTGGTATTTTCAATGGCAATCATGGCAAGCGCCGCCTTGCCGCTTTCCACGGCATGGAAAGCATCTTCAAACGTGCGACAGGGCAAGGGTTCAAAATCAGCCCGCGCTTCCAGGCAGGCGATATGGGAGTTGGCACCGGCTTCGCCCTGATAGGAAATTTTCAGTTTGGCAGTCATCGCAGATTTCAATCTTTCAAAAGGCGGCGGGCGGTTTCGAGGTCTTGCGGGGTGTCTACGCCGAAGGGTCGGCTGTCAACCTGCACCACGGCGATTTTCATACCGTTGTCGAGGGCGCGCATCTGTTCGAGCGAGCGCTCACGCTCGCGCGTGGATTGCGGCAGTCTGACAAATCGCTGCAGGGCGCTGCGTTGGTATGCGTAAATGCCGATGTGGTGCCAGTGGGGTGCTGCATGTTCCGGTTCCAACACCCGCACAAAGTCCCGCGCAAAAGCCACCTCGCGCCCGGCACCCAAGGGTGCTATCGCTTTCACGATATTGGGGTTTGCGAGATCAGCTTCATTGTGAATTTCCGTGGCAACGGTTGAGATATCGACAGTGTCATTGGTCAGACCCGCCAGGCAACGGCGAATGGCGAGCGGGTCGATGGTGGGCAAGTCGCCTTGCAGGTTGACCACGTGATGAAAGGTCTTTTCAGGATCGCGCAACGTCAAGGCAGCCTCCACCCGGTCAGAGCCGGATTTGAGCGCTGAGGGCGTAACAATTGCGTCACCTCCGGCTGCAATGACGGCGGCTGCGATTTCACTCTCTCCGGCTGCCACCAGCACATGACCCACTTTCGCCTCGACGGCACGTTTCCAAACATGCACAATCATGGGAATGCCGTTAATATCAGCCATGGGCTTTCCGGGAAGCCGCGTAGCCGCCATGCGCGCGGGGATGACGATAATAGTATTCTGGTGATCAATCATGGGGTTACAAGAGGAAAGTCGGCAAAATGCACTGCGACCTTTATATGGGTTGCAGTCGAAAGGGCAAAGCATTAGTTAGCGCACGGATTTGATATTTCTTTGGGATCGACAATGGACAGCTGGACTTTCAACAAAATCGCGGGCGCAGTTTTGGGCACAGCCCTCATGGTCTTCGGCCTTCAAGAGCTAAGCGGCGCCCTGTTTGACCCCCATGCCGTTGACAAAGACAAGCCTGGTTTCCTGATTGAAGTCGCCGAAGCGGAAGCGGCCCCTGAAGCAGGTGGCGAAGCCGTTGCGGCGGTTTCCGTCGGTACACTTCTCGTCTCGGCAGACGCCACCAAGGGTGCGGTGGTGGCAAAGGCCTGTGCGGCGTGCCATGTTTTTGAAAAGGGCGGTGCCAATAAAACCGGCCCGGCACTCTATGAGTTGGTCGAACGCCCTGTAGCCGCCCACGAAGGCTTTGCTTATTCTGAAGGTGCCAAGGCCAAGTCTGCCGAAAAGTGGTCCTATGAAAATTTGGACGCGTTTCTCAAAGCTCCGAAGGGGTGGATGCCCGGCACCAAAATGGCCTATGGCGGTGTCAAGAACGACAAGAAGCGCGCTGACCTCCTGGCTTATCTTGGGTCGTTGTCAGATGCGCCGAAACCGTTTCCGGCCCCCTGATTTCATCCGCCCATTTTCGACCACGAAGCACCGGCACCCTAGAGGCCGGTGTTTTGTTTTAGACTGGAGGCAGCGTATGAATAAACGGCGAATCACACGGAGAAGCGGCTTTATGGGAGTGACACGGCGTCGGTTGATGGAACTTGCAGGGCTGGCACCTTTCGTTATTTTGCCGGACACAGCGCGGGCGCAAGAACGCCAATCCCGTCATGGCGTGACGTTGTTCGAAAGCCTGAAGTATCAGGCTGGCTTCAAGCACTTTGACTATGTCAATCCGAATGCGCCCAAGGGCGGCAAACTGCGCTTGGGGCTTTTGGGCTCTTTTGACAGCCTGAACGCCAACACCTTGAAAGGCGATCCGATCGACCCCGGCGTCAACGAAACGCTGATGATGCGCTCCCTTGATGAACCCTCAAGTGAATATGGTTTGCTGGCTGAATCAGTTTGGTATCCGGATGACTATGGGCAGGTGGTGTATCGCCTGCGTCCGGAAGCGCGCTTTCATGATGGAGAGCCTGTGAAACCTGAAGATGTGATCTTCAGTTTCGAAAGTACAAAAGCCAACTTGCCGCGCGTGCAAGGTTATTACAAAGACATCAGCAAGGTCGAAAAAACCGGGGAACGCGAAATTACTTTCACGTGCTCGGTCAAGGGCAACCGCGAGCTTCCACAAATCACCGGTCAAATATCAGTACTGCCTAAACATTGGTGGACTGGAAAAGATGCCGCTGGAAAGCTGAGGGATATTTCGGCCGCAGGCTTGGAAGCTCCGTTGGGTTCCGGACCATACAAAATGGGAAAGATCGTGTCCGGGCAGAGTTTCGCGTTGGTGCGCGTGCCCGACTATTGGGGGTCTGCGTTGCCCGTCAACATCGGCCAGAACAATTTCGATGAAATTGAATATCAGATCTACAAAGATCAAACCGTTCTGTTCGAAGCCTTCAAAGGCGACCAGTTTGATATCCAGCGCGAAAGCACGGCGAAGAACTGGGCCACGGGGTATGACTTTCCCGCCGTCAAAAACGGCAGTGTGATCAAACAAGACGTGCCGCAAGAAGGCGTTGAGGGCATGCAGGCTTGGGTGATGAACTTGCGCCGTGATAAATTTCAAGACGTGCGGGTGCGCCGTGCGCTGAACCTGGCTTTTGATTTTGAATGGTCACGCGAGAATTTATTCTACGGCCAATACACGCGCTCGCGCAGCTACTTCAACAATTCCGAACTGGAAGCCAAGGGCTTGCCGTCGGCTGAAGAACTGGCGATCCTCGAACCTTTGAAAGACAAGCTTCCCGCCGAAGTGTTCACCACGGAATATGCAAACCCCGTCAACACAAACCCGCAGGAACGCCGCAAGAATTTGCGGGCGGCACAAGCGCTGTTGGCGGAGGCTGGTTGGAAATCCCAAGCAACGGGCAACAGCCGCGTCTTGAAAAATGCCAAAGGTGAAACTTTCAGTCTGGATTTTCTACTCTACTCCCCTGCCTTCGAACGCATTGCGTTGCCCTATAAGGAACAGCTGCAACTGATCGGTTTCACCGTCAATATTCGCACCGTTGATCTGTCACAATATGAGCGCCGCACGGAGGACTTTGACTACGACATCATCGTTGGCAGCTGGGGCCAATCCTTGTCGCCGGGCAATGAACAGCGTGACTTCTTCGGTTCAGATTTTGTCGACAAGAAGGGAAGCCGCAACAGCTCCGGCGTGAAAGATGCGGCTGTTGATGCGATCATCGATAAACTCGTGACTGCGAAAGACCGAAAGACCTTGGTGGCCGCTTGCCGCGCCCTTGACCGTGTTTTGATGTGGAACCACTTCGTGGTGCCCATGTGGTTCGTGCCGGGCGAACGGCTGGCCTTTTGGAAGCGCGTGGCGCACCCTGATCCTTTACCGGGTTATGGATTGGGCTATCCGGCCATTTGGTGGTTTGACGAAAAAGCGGCTGCGGACATCAAGAAGAACTGATGGGCGCTTATATTCTCAAACGGCTGTTGTTAATGATCCCCACCATTCTGGGGGTGATGTTGCTGACATTCCTGATCGTGCAATTTGTGCCGGGAGGTCCGATTGAACAGATCATCGCCCAGCTTGAAAACCCGAATGAATCGGGTTCCCGGCTGGACGGCAGCGGCAGTGAAAATGTGGCCAACAACGACAGCAACTCAAAATATCGGGGTGCCGAAGGATTGGACCCTGAGTTCATCAAAAAACTTGAAGTGCAATTTGGTTTCGACAAGCCACCTCTCGAACGGTTCCTCACCATGGTGTGGAATTATCTGCGCTTTGATTTCGGTGACAGTTACTTTTCCGGTCGTCCGGTAATTTCACTGATCCTGGAAAAAATGCCGGTATCGATTTCCTTGGGGCTATGGCTCACGCTGGTGTCCTATTTGATTTCGATTCCACTTGGCATTCGCAAGGCTGTGAAAGACGGCAGCACATTTGACATCTGGACCTCTGCCGTCATCATTGTGGGATACGCCATTCCCAACTTCATTTTCGCCATCATCCTGATCGTGTTGTTTGCTGGGGGCAGTTATTATGACTGGTTCCCGTTACGTGGTCTCACCTCTGATAATTTTGACACGTTGTCCTGGTGGGGCAAGATCAAGGATTACATGTGGCACTTGGCGTTGCCTTTGTTGGCACTCGGCGTGTCAAGCTTTGCCACCATGACACTGCTGACCAAAAATTCGTTTCTGGATGAAATCAAAAAGCAATATGTCGTCACCGCCCGCGCCAAAGGACTGACGGAAACCAAAGTGCTTTACGGCCACGTGTTTCGCAATGCCATGCTGCTGGTCATCGCGGGTTTTCCTGGCGCATTTCTGGCCTCGTTTTTTTCCGGTTCACTGCTGATTGAGCAGGTGTTTTCACTTGATGGTTTGGGTTTGATGACGTTCAAGGCCGTGGAGAAGCGCGACTATGCCATCGTCTTTGCCAATCTCTACATCATGACTTTGCTGGGCCTGTTCGTGGCTTTGGTGAGTGATCTGATTTACACTTGGATTGACCCCCGTATTGATTTTGAATCGCGGGAGACTTGACCGTGCTATTCAGAAATATCTCCCCCATCAACCGTCGTCGTTTGAACCTGTTCAAGGCCAATCGACGTGGCTTCTGGTCGTTCGTGATCTTCATGATATTATTTGTGCTGTCGCTGCTGGCACCGATGCTGGCCAACGATCGACCAATCCTCGCGTCTTACAAGGGCGAGGTGTTGTTCCCGTTGATCAGGGATTATCCCGAAAGTATGTTTGGTGGCTTTCTCGCCAACACGGATTTTCGCGACACCGTGAACCAGGATGAAATCAACGCCAATGGCTGGATGATCTGGCCACCCATCCGCTATTCCTACAACACGGTGAACCGCGAATTGCCAATGCCGGCCCCCTCACGTCCGGCATACTTGCTCGACCGTGAATTCGCTTGCGCGAAGTTCCCGTTGAAAGCCGAAGACCCGCAATGTGTGTGGGGAAACATGAACTGGTTGGGCACCGACGACCAGGGCCGCGATGTGGTGGCGCGCATGGTCTATGGCTTTCGCATCTCCGTGGCGTTTGGCTTGATATTGACAGCGATTTCTTCAGTCATAGGTTTGGCTGCGGGTGCGGTGCAGGGGTACTTTGGCGGCTGGACGGACTTGCTGTTTCAACGCTTCATCGACGTCTGGTCATCGCTTCCAGTACTTTATATTCTTTTGATCATGGGGGCCTTCATCACGCCGGGATTCTGGATCTTGCTCTTCATCCTCGTGCTGTTCTCCTGGACGGGGCTTGTGGG
>JANOPL010000035.1:0-25892 GCA_031421835.1 Hyphomicrobiales bacterium
CTTTGCCCCGCAGCGCGTTTCCAATGCCCTGCATTCGACGGTTTGCATGACCGCATTCATGACGGGCTTCACAGACATCAAGGACCTCATTCCGGCGGCAAACCCATTTTCATGGGATCCGGCTTTCGTAGAACTGGATAGGGTTTTGCATTTTGGCTATCAGCCCTACGAGTGGATGGCACCCCTATTGAATGTTCCGTTCATCACCTACTTCATCAACCTCAACTACAATATCTGGTTTTTCGTGATGCTCGGGTTTTGTTTTTGGCATGGCTTTGCCCACACGGAAAACCGCCTGAGGCAGCATTTCTTCCTTGCGTTCATGCTGACGTGGTTTTTGGGAACATGCGTTCTTGGCACGGTGTTTTCATCCGTTGGACCCGGCCTCTACGGCCGCTTTTATGTTGACCAGGTGGATCCCTTCAAACCCCTGATGGCGTGGCTTCAGCACACCAGCCAGTTTTACCCCGTGTACTCCATGAACACCATGGACCAACTCTGGGAAAGCTATGTGCAAGGCAAGGGCCTGATCAGCGGCATTTCCGCCATGCCGTCCATGCACGTGGGGTCCTCAGTGCTGTTTGTGATTTGTGCTGTATCAACCGGCAAGCGCTGGCTGATCTGGGCCACGGCTGTGTTTTGTGCGGCCATTTTTATTGGGTCTATTCACCTGGCCTGGCACTACGCCGCCGATGGCTATCTTGGTGCGGCGATAGCCGTGTTCAGCTGGTGGGTCGTGGGCAAGCTGGTGGCGTGGGATAGAGCCTCTCGCGGCGTCGCTTAGTTCTCATCCATCTTCAGCGCAGCGATAAAGGCTTCCTGCGGAATGTCGACTTTGCCGAACTGCCGCATCTTTTTCTTGCCTTCCTTCTGCTTGTCCAGAAGTTTGCGTTTGCGCGAAATATCGCCGCCATAGCACTTGGCCGTTACGTCCTTGCGCATGGCCGACAGCGTTTCACGCGCCACCACCTTGCCGCCAATGGAAGCCTGGATGGGGATCTTGAACATATGGCGCGGTATCAAGTCTTTCAACTTCTCACACATCACACGGCCACGCTGCTCGGCACGTGTGCGGTGAACCACCATCGAAAGCGCGTCAACTGCTTCTTCGTTCACAAGAATAGAAAGCTTCACCAGATCAGCCTGCAGATACTCGGTCATTTTATAGTCGAAAGAGGCATAACCCTTCGACACGGATTTCAATCGGTCATAAAAATCGAACACCACTTCGTTGAGCGGCAAATCATAAACCACCATGGCGCGGGAGCCCGCATACGTCAGTTGCTTCTGGCGACCGCGACGGTCTTCACACAACTTCAAGACTGAACCCAGATACTCGTCAGGCACAAAAATTGTCGCTTCAATCCACGGCTCATCCATCGTCTGGATCAACGTGACATCAGGCATGTCAGCCGGGTTGTGCATGTCAACATGACTGCCGTCACGCAGATTGATTTTATAAATCACCGAAGGTGCCGTGGTGATGATTTCAACATTGAACTCCCGTTCAATCCGTTCACGGATGATTTCAAGATGCAGCAAGCCCAAGAAGCCACAGCGGAAACCAAAGCCCAGTGCAGCTGACGTTTCCATTTCATAGGAGAATGATGCATCATTCAAACGCAGCTTTCCCATGGAGGAACGCAAGTCTTCGAATTCTGACGCGTCAACAGGGAAGAAGCCTGCAAACACCACGGATTGCGCTTCCTTGAAGTCTGGCAAAGCTTGAGCGGTGGGATTGCGCTCGTCGGTAATGGTATCACCGACGCGTGTGTCAGCCACTTCCTTGATTGCACCCGTAAAGAACCCGATTTCGCCCGGACCCAATTCATCGACAACAACTTTTTTGGGACGAGACACGCCAACGCGCTCAACCCCATAGCTGCCGCCTGAGCCCATCATCTTGATCTTCATGCCCTTCTTCAGCACGCCATCCACAATGCGCACCAGAACGACAACGCCGAGATAAGCATCATACCACGAGTCGACCAGCAGCGCCTTCAATGGCGCATCGCGGTCGCCCTTGGGAGCAGGCAAACGGGTGATAATTGCTTCCAGCACATCTGGCACACCAAGCCCGGTCTTGGCTGAAATCAAAACGGCGTCTTGGGCGTCAATGCCAATCACGTCTTCAATCTGTTGCTTGATCCGGTCTGGTTCGGCCGCCGGCAAATCCACCTTGTTGAGCACCGGCACGATCTCAAGGTCTGCATTGATCGCCTGATAGACGTTGGCCAGCGTCTGCGCTTCCACACCCTGTGACGCATCAACCACCAGCAAGGCACCTTCGCAGGCCGCGAGCGAGCGTGACACTTCATAGGCAAAGTCCACGTGTCCCGGCGTGTCGATCAGGTTGAGGATATAGTCCTTGCCATCTTTGGCCTTGTAATCAAGACGCACCGTGTTGGCTTTGATGGTGATGCCGCGTTCCCGCTCCAGATCCATCGAGTCCAGAATCTGGTCCTGCATGTCACGTTCCGCCACAGCCCCGGTCAGCTGGATCAAACGATCAGCGAGAGTGGATTTGCCGTGGTCAATGTGGGCGACGATGGAGAAATTGCGGATGTGGGAAAGGTCAGTCATTTGGCGCGGTGTTTGGCAGGGGAGGGTCACGCGGTCAAGAGTAGCGATTACCGCAGCCGTCTTGGCGCCACTGCCGTTGCCGTCAGCGGGTCTTCGGGCCACAGGTGTTTGGGGTAGCGGCCCCGCATGTCTTTCCGCACATCAGGATAACCTTGAACCCAGAATGTTTCCAGTGATTGTGTCACAGCCACCGGCTTCATGCCCGGCGACAGCATGATGATCTTGAGTTTGGCCCGTCCGTCGGCCACTTGTGGCGCTGATTGCAGACCAAACATTTCCTGCAAGCGCACACTCAGCACCGGATCACCATCAACGTCATAGTCAATACGGTAGCTGCCACCTCCCGGCACCGTCATCCGCTGGGGGGCTAACGTGTCGATGCGCCGCATGACGTCGCCGGGCAAAAGACCTTGCAGTGTGTGAAGCATGTCGAGACGCGCCAAATCCGCCTTCCGCATCATGCCCTCGAGGTAGGGCAAGAGCCATGTTTCAGCCGTCGCCAACAAAGCTCCATCATCCATGGCCGGAATGTTAAACTCCGGCATCACACGACACAAAAACTTTACCCTCGCCTGAAAGCCTTTCGCTGCCTCGCTCCACGGCAACGATGAAAGCCCCATATGCCTCACACCCTCCAGCATGGCTGCTGCAGTGCGCGAGGTGTCAATCGAATGCGCTGGCTTTTCCTGCAGCACGATGGCACCCAGCTTGCGCGTCAAACCAGCTTTCACAGCGTTTGACTTTGCATCCCAAAAAACACCTTCAGACTCGACGACGAGATCAGCGAAGTACTGGTCAATCTCACGATCTGTGAGTGCTGCCGCCAACCGCGCCCTTCCGTCTCCAGCCGCACCGTCCAATGTGGCGACAACAATCCAGTCTGACTTATTCAGGTTGTCATGCTCCGGCAGCACCGCCCCGCCACCGCCGGACAATTGGAACCTTGAACCGCGTTTACGCCCGATGCGATCGGGGTAGGCCATGGCCACCAGCACACCGTGAGGCACATCTGCCGTATCATCTTTCAAATCGGCTTGATCGCGGATTTGTCGCACCGTCTGCTTCCAGCGCTCCTTGGCTCCACCCCGCAACATCAGCAAGCGTTGCTCCACATCAATCGACGCATCGCGCGCAGCGCCATCGCGCTCTGATAGTAACGCCGCAAGTTCTGCCGCGGCTTGTCCAGCCCCCAGGTTCTGTCCTGCAATCACCATGTGAGCCAGGCGCGGATGCAACGGCAATTCCGCCATGGCGCGACCATGGGGCGTGATGCGGTTCTCCCCATCCAGCGCAGAAAGCCGCTTCAACAAATCCTGCGCCTGAGAAAATGCAGCTTTCGGCGGCACCTCATACCACGGCAAACCATCAACCCGTGCAACACCCCATCGCGCCAGCTCCAGGACCAGTCCAGACAAATCTGCTGATCTTATTTCTGGTTCGTCATGGGCAGCCAAGGCTCGCGTTTCAGCCTCCGGCCACAAGCGGTAACACCGCCCCGGTCCCAACCGCCCCGCACGCCCCTTGCGTTGCTCAGCCGATGCTTGCGACACCCGCACGGTTTCCAGCGATGTCATGCCAGATGCCGGGTCAAAGCGTGGCGCGCGTTTCAGCCCGACGTCGATGACGGCCTCAATGCCTTCGATGGTCAGCGATGTTTCTGCAATTGTCGTGGCCAGCACAATTTTGCGCCGGCCTTGGGGTGAAGGCTGAATGGCTTGGTCTTGTTCCCCCAAGGCCATGGCACCATACAAGGGTCGTATGTCGATATCCGCAGGCAGATCAGACTGTAACAATTGCTCTTCGACACGGCGGATCTCACCTTCCCCGGGCAGGAAGACCAGCATGCTGCCCTTCACATCATTCAGAGCCCGCCGCACGGCTTTCACAGCGTCATCAGCCACGGTAAATCGGGAGGCCTTTTCCAAATGCACCACATCCACGGGAAACATCCGGCCTGAAGCTGAAATGAGAGGCGCATCGTTGAGATGCGCCGACAACTTCTGTGCATCCAATGTTGCTGACATCACAATAATTTTCAGATCATCGCGAAGGCCACGTTGGACGTCCAAGGCCAAGGCCAGTCCCAGATCCCCATCCAAGGACCGCTCGTGAAATTCATCGAATATCAGAACGCCGACATCTTTGAGTTCAGGGTCATTCTGCAAACGCCGTGTGAGAATGCCTTCCGTCACAACTTCGATACGCGTTCGCGCAGAAACCCTGCGCTCCATCCGTACGGTGTAACCCACCGTTTCGCCCACGACTTCACCCAGCGTATCGGCCATGCGCTTGGCCGCCGCCCGCGCGGCCAGTCGGCGCGGCTCCAGCATCACGATGCGTTTGCCCTGAAGCCAAGGTGCATTCAGCAGCGCCAACGGCACGCGCGTTGTCTTGCCAGCTCCTGGTTCGGCGACGAGAACGGCACAGGCATTTCCGGTTAGAGCCGATTTAAGATCGGCAAGCACAAGATCAACCGGAAAATCCATGGGATTCACATTTGCAATTGATCAGACCTCACTCGCCCATGGTGGGTCGGCACCTTGGCGTGACACGGTCACCGCCGCCGCCTTCATTGCAAATTCTGCGGCATGCATGAGCTGTGTCGCTTCAATCGACGCCATGGCTTTTTTGGTGAGCAACCCGTTGCGGTGAAGGTAGCTGAGAAAGCCTGCGGTGAATGTGTCTCCGGCACCCACGGTGTCCGCCACCTTCACTTTCGGAGCCGCAAGTGAAAGCGAGTGCAATTTTGTGAAGACCTCAACGCCTTCGCCACCCCGCGTGATGGCGACAATCTTCGCCCCGTCTTTCAGCCAGCCTTTGGCAGCTTTTGCAAACTCTTGTTTGCCCGTCATCCACCTCACGTCTTCATCGGAAATCTTGATCAGGTCAGCTTTCGCCATCATGCGTTTCAAGCGCGACAGATGCTTCTTTTTGTTTTTGATCACCGTCGGGCGGATGTTCGGGTCCAGTGAAATGACATGAGATTTCGAAGCCTTCTTTAACAGCGCCTCGTAGGTGCCGCCTGAAGGTTCCGGGATTAACGAGATCGAACCAAAGTGCAGTGCTGCAATCGACTTTGACAGTTTTGGCATATCGACTTTTGTCAGCATGCGCCCGGCAGAACCATCGTCGATAAAGGAGTAGCGCGCATGTCCGTCGGTCAATTTCACCAATGCCAATGTGGTGTGCAAATCCTTGCGCCGCACATGTTTTGTCGAAACACCAGCGGCCTTCAGGCCGTCCATCAAACCATCGCCGAAAAAGTCTTCGGAGATCCCTGCAAAAAAGCCCGTCGGCGTTCCCAGCCGCGCCAAAGCCACGGCCGTATTGTAAACCGATCCCCCCAGAAACGGCTGATACACATCCGCCCCATCAGCACCTTTGCGTGGCAACATATCAATCAACGCTTCACCACAACATAAAATCATCATTGAAACTCCCGTAACACTCGCGAAAGCTTAGCTATGCCTCCAGCGAATGGCAATAAATCAGTTCACCGCATTTATTGTAATTGTCGCAGGGGAAGTGTATTTGGCCGCTATGACAACACGCATCATTCCCGTTGACGATTTTGACCTCGTGATTTTTGGCGCAACCGGCGACTTGGCCCAGCGTAAATTATTGCCAGCTTTGTTCCACCGTGATGAGCAAGGCCAGTTGCCACCCGGTGCCTGCATCATCGGCACGTCGCGCCGCGCCATGAGCACGCAGGAATTCCGTGACTTTGCAGCCCAGGCGATTGACAGCCACGCGAAGTTCATGAAGGCAACGGCAGAGGTGATTGAGCGCTTCTTGAACCGGCTGACCTACCACGCTGCAGAAGCCTCCAAGCCAGATGGCTGGCAGGCCCTGGAACAGGAACTGGCTGACCGCAAAGACGTGGTGCGCGTCTTCTACTTGGCCGTCGGCCCTGATCTTTTTGGGTCCATTTGTGAGCGTTTGGGTCAGCACAATCTGGTCACTGATAAATCTCGCGTCGTGGTGGAAAAACCTTTGGGCAAAGACGGCCTGTCAGCCGAAGCCACCAACAATGCCATCGGCAATGTGTTTGCCGAACCTGCAATTTACCGCATTGATCATTACCTCGGCAAAGAAACCGTGCAGAATTTGATGGCACTGCGCTTTGCCAATCTGCTGTTTGAACCCGTGTGGAATTCCGCCCACATCGACCATGTGCAGATCACAGTGGGAGAGACACTGGGCGTGGAAGGACGTGCTGGCTATTACGATACTTCAGGCGCGCTGCGCGACATGGTGCAAAACCATATCCTGCAACTGCTTTGTCTGGTTGCCATGGAGCCGCCGTCATCCATGGATGCTGATGCCGTTCGAGACGAAAAGCTGAAAGTGCTGAAAGCCCTGAAGCCCTTGACGCCGGAAAAAATGGAACAGCACATTGTGCGGGGCCAATACAAAGCGGGCGCATCTGCCGAGGGTGCGGTGAAGGGATATCTGGAAGAACTTGGCAATCCTCATTCAACCACCGAGACCTTTGTAGCGGTGAAAGCGGAAATTGGCTCATGGCGCTGGAATGGCGTTCCGTTTTATTTGCGCACCGGAAAACGTTTGCCATCACGCGTTTCTGAAATTGTCATTGAATTTAAGCCCGTGCCGCACTCCATGTTTGGAAAATCTGCAGGCCCTATATCATCAAATCGTCTTGTCATCCGCTTGCAGCCAGATGAAGGCGTGAAACTGTGGTTGATGATCAAGGATCCCGGGCCCGGCGGCATGCGCCTGCAACACGTGCCTCTGGACATGAGCTTTGCTGAAGCCTTCAACGCGCGCAACCCGGATGCTTATGAGCGTCTGTTGATGGATGTGGTGCGCGGCAACCAGACCCTGTTCATGCGCCGCGATGAAGTGGCTGCCGCGTGGAAATGGATTGATCCCATTCTGGATTATTGGAAATCGTCGAACGATGTGCCGAAGGCTTATACGGCAGGCACATGGGGCCCGGCAGCGTCGGTCGCTTTGATTGAACGCGATGGAAATACATGGCAGGAATCCGCATTGTGATTTCGCAGCGACAGAACTTTGAAAACCGCGAAGCGCTGGCCAAAGCGCTGGCTGACCGTGTGGCCCGAGGCTTGTCGCGTGCCGTTTCCCGTCAGGGCTCTGCCGCCCTCGCAGTGTCAGGCGGCACCACGCCGGCCTTGTTTTTTGAACACCTCTCCCGCGAGGAGATTTCTTGGGAAAAAGTTACGGTGACTTTGGTGGATGAGCGGCAGGTTGACGAGCAAAGCCCGCGCTCCAACGCCAGACTGGTAAAGCAGAGTCTGTTGCAAAACCACGCACAATCCGCCCGCTTCATACCGCTCTACCAAAATCAAAGCACTGCCGAAACATTGAACCTTGATGTGGTGGTGCTCGGCATGGGTGAAGACGGCCACACGGCTTCGTTTTTTCCTGGCGGCGATCACTTGAGCGCAGCACTCGATAAAAAATCGCAAGGCGTTATCACCACAATGAAAGCGCCTGCCGCAGGCGAACCTCGTCTCACATTTACGCTCGCCGCGTTGCTCAAAGCCAAAGTGCTGTGCCTGCAGGTCGAGGGGCAAAAAAAAAATGACGTGCTTGAGGCAGCAATCGCCGGAACCGATGCAATGGCCATGCCCATCCGGGCTTTCTTGCAAGCCGACCAACCGCTCGAAATCTTCTGGTGCCCGTAAAGGAGAAAGCCCATGTCCAGGCATGTGATTGATACCGTCTCCGCCGTCACCGAACGCATCATCCTGCGCTCGAAACAAAGCCGCAGCCGTTACCTCGAACGTATGGCTGCCCAACGCGCAAACCAGCCCAAACGCAAGGCATTGGGCTGTGCAAATCTCGCACACGGCTTTGCAGCCTGTGGGCCGGAAGACAAAGACCAATTGCGCAATGGCGATGGCCCCAACCTTGGCATTGTTACAGCCTACAACGACATGCTGTCGGCGCATCAGCCGTTTGAATATTACCCCGAGATCATCCGCAAAGCCGCACGGGAGGCAGGGGGCTCCGCGCAAGTGGCCGGTGGTGTTCCCGCCATGTGCGATGGCGTGACCCAAGGCGAAACCGGCATGGACCTGAGCCTGTTCTCGCGCGATGTCATCGCACTCTCAACCGCCATCGCGCTGTCACATCAAATGTTCGACGCTGCTGTCTATCTTGGTGTCTGCGACAAAATCGTGCCGGGCCTCATCATGGGCGCGCTCAACTTTGGTCACTTGCCCGCCGTCTTCATTCCCGCAGGTCCCATGACCTCCGGCATGAATAACGAAGACAAAGCACGTGTGCGCCAACTTTACGCGGAAGGAAAAGTGGACCGTGCCGCCTTGCTCGAAGCTGAAGCACAATCCTACCATGGCCCCGGCACCTGCACATTTTACGGCACAGCCAATTCCAATCAGATGCTCATGGAAATCATGGGCCTGCATCTGCCGGGATCAACATTTATCAATCCAGGCACACGACTGCGCGATGAAATAACCAAAGCCTCGGCCAAACAGGCCCTGTCATTGACAGCACTCGGCAATCGTTACACGCCCCTCAGCCAAATCTACGATGAGAAGTCTGTGGTCAATGGTGTTGTGGGTTTGCTGGCCACGGGTGGTTCCACCAACCACACCATGCATGTGATCGCCATGGCCGCAGCGGCGGGCATTGTGTTGACGTGGGATGATCTGGCTGACCTCTCGCACAAAGTTCCGCTGCTGACCCGTATTTACCCTAATGGCACCGCCGATGTGAACCACTTCAACGCGGCAGGCGGCATGGGCTTTTTGATCCGTGAACTGCTGGACGGGGGTTTGCTTCACAACGACGTCACGACAATCATGGGCGAAGGTCTTGACGGGTATCTGCAGGAACCAAAATTGGATGCAGCAGGCGGCTTGTCATGGTCTGACGCCGCAAGAACATCAGCCGACACCAAAGTGCTGCAAGGTGTGAAAGATGCGTTCCAACCCACAGGCGGCCTCAATGTGTTGAAAGGCAATTTGGGAACAGCCGTGATCAAATCTTCCTCCATCCCGAAGGACCGTCACGTCATTGAAGCGCCTGCAAAAGTGTTTCATTCCCAGGAAGAATTGCACGCCGCTTTCAAGGCGGGCGAACTGAATTGCGATCACGTTGCTGTTGTCCGTTTTCAGGGCCCCAAAGCGTGTGGTATGCCGGAGTTGCATCGCCTCACCCCGCCACTCGCCGTCTTGCAAAATCGGGGGCTGAAAGTCGCTCTGGTCACAGATGGTCGCATGTCGGGCGCTTCCGGCAAAGTGCCTGCGGCGATTCATGTGACACCGGAAGCTGTTGATGGTGGCCCTATTGGCCGCATCCAAAATGGTGACATCATCCGTATTGATGCGGATGCTGGAACGCTGGAAGTTCTGGTTGACGCGAAAGAATTTGCGGCACGGCCACTGGCCACCGCGGATCTTTCAAAAAATAATTGGGGCACGGGCCGTGAATTGTTTGCGGCCTTCCGAAAACTTGCAGGCCCTGCCGATCAAGGCGCATCAATTTTTGAGGTTGCATAGACATAATGGAAAAAAAGCAAGCCGCCGTTGAGGCCATCCTCAATAAGGCCCCCGTGGTGCCGGTGATGGTGATCGACGACGTGAAACAGGCTGTTCCTCTGGCGCGGGCACTGGTGGCGGGTGGCTTGCCGATCTTGGAAATCACCTTGCGAACGGACGCGGCAATGGACGCAATGAAAGCCATCATGGCTGAAGTTGAAGGTGCGATTGTCGGCGCGGGCACGGTGCTGACGCCACAGCAGTTCCGCCAATGCGCCAAGCTGGGCTGCGCTTTTGCAGTGTCTCCAGGCGCTTCCGGCAAATTGCTGGGCGAGGCAGAAGACTACGACATGCCGCTGTTACCAGGTGCTGCCACAGCATCTGAGGTGATGGCTTTGCTAGAGTGGGGTTACCGGTTCCAGAAATTTTTCCCCGCTGAACCCGCAGGTGGCACAGCTTACCTGTCATCCCTCTCGTCACCAATTCCACAGGTTAAATTTTGCCCGACAGGCGGCATCACACCAGAGTCAGCACCCAGTTATTTGAAACTGTCCAACGTCATCACCATTGGCGGATCGTGGATGGCACCCAAAGCCAGTGTGCAATCGGGTGACTGGGCCGGTATTGAAGCCCTGGCAAAAGTGGCATCGAAGCTTAAATGACGCTTTCGCCCTTGTCGTGGCGCTCGGCTTCAAAGGCATTCATCGCCGTCACATAACGTTCAATCGCAAGCGCCTCAGTTGAGAAACCTTGGCGATAGAGCAGCACGGCTGTAATCGCCAAAGTCATAGACATGGCGTGGTAGGGCCCGATGAACAAAAACAATGAGGCTACCGCAAAATAATATCCGCGAATGCCGTTGTTCAAACTCTTCACCGATTCAGTCAGCACCAAAGCCGTTTGCGCAATCATGCTTTGACTATGGGCATTGGTCATCCGTGCTTCATTCAAGCCGCCGATCATCGCCAGCGTGTAACCCAATTTACGGATGGCATAGGTGAAGGAAAAAAAGCTGAAAGCGATGATCAAGGTCAGGGCTGAAAAGTAAATTGAGAACAGTCCAAGCGACATCGGTGGAAAAATTGCCAATCGTGACAATGACGCGTGAACACCTCCAATGCCAGCCAATGTGCCAAGCAAACTCGCGAGCACAATCAGCGTGACCGAGCCAAAAAACGACATTGAGGCTGACAAGTGCCCTAGCAAAATCGCGTCGAACACGCGGTTCTCGCGATGTTGATCAAGTGACATCCGCATCCAGCGCAATCGCACCACATGCAATTGGGCGTTCAATGTGCCGCGCCCCAGCCAATTCATGATCGGCTCATAAAGCACCCACATCGCAAAAATCAAAATGAGGGCAAACAGCCTCGGTCCATCGAAGTCATAGGGCATGGGTCAATCTCTCAACCGTGAATTTCCTTGATCGTCGCGACCTTGATACCGGGCGCGCGTTCCAGCGTATAGTTCATGTTGAACAATGACGTGGCCAGCATGACAGGTGACCCGTCAAGATCCATCGCAATGGCAGACTTGTTTCCATCGACAAAACCATCAAGCGTTTTCTGGTCGTCGCATTCAAGCCAGCGCAGCACATCAAACCGCGTTGTTTCAAAGCTCACGGGAACACCATATTCCGCATCAAGCCGCGAAATCAAAACATCAAGCTGCAAGGCACCAACCACACCGACAATAGCGCCAGAGCCATCGAGAGGTGTAAACAATTGCACAACCCCTTCTTCCGCCAATTGCTCCAGTGCCTCCTTCAGCTTTTTGGCTTTCATCGGGTCCGCCAATTTCACGCGCCGCAGAATTTCCGGCGCGAAGTTTGGCACACCCGTGAACACCACATCCTCGCCTTCCGTCAGTGTATCGCCAATGCGCAACACCCCATGATTGGGAATGCCCACCACATCACCGGCGAAGGCTTCCTCGGCCAATGAGCGATCCTGTGCGAAGAAAAATTGTGGCGCATTCAATGCAAGGGATTTGCCGGTGCGTACAATTTTGGTACGCATGCCACGCGTCAGCTTACCGGATGCGACGCGCATGAACGCAATGCGGTCCCTGTGGTTGGGGTCCATGTTGGCTTGGATCTTGAAAACAACACCTGTGAGTTTTTCTTCAACAGCTCTGACAATCCGCTGCCGTGCTTTTTGGTCACGCGGCGGAGGGGCATATTTGATCAACGCCTCAAGCAAATCTCTGACACCGAAATTCTTGATGGCCGAACCAAAATAGACGGGGCTCAAATGTCCTTCCAAAAACGCTTGGTGATTGAAAGCATGTCCTGCCATTTCAACCAGCTCAATCTCGTCTTTGAAGCTCCGATAATCAGTCGACGACAAAAGCGAAGAAATTTTCGCATCATCGGTGCCGGACACAACTTCACCTTCAGGCGCTGAATCCAGTTTGCGAATGCGCAACTCTGTGAGGTCGTAAGTGCCTGCAAAATTCTTGCCAATGCCAATCGGCCACACCATCGGCACAACCGTGAGGGCCAGACCTTTTTCAATCTCGTCGATCAAGTCCAATGGTTCGCGCGTTTCGCGGTCCATTTTGTTGACGAACGTGATAATGGGAATATCGCGCATGCGACAGATTTCAAACAGCTTGCGTGTCCGGTCTTCTATTCCCTTGGCCCCGTCAATCACCATGATGGCAGCGTCAACTGCCGTCAATGTGCGGTAGGTATCTTCGGAGAAGTCCTCGTGGCCCGGTGTATCCAGAAGATTGAAAACGCAATCTCCATATTCAAATGTCATCACTGAGGTCACAACCGAAATGCCACGCGCTTTTTCAATGCCCATCCAGTCGGAGCGCGTGCGACGGCGATCGCCTTTCGCACGCACGTGTCCTGCCAGCTGAATGGCACCGCCGAACAGCAACAGTTTTTCCGTCAGCGTGGTTTTACCAGCGTCAGGATGGGAGATGATGGCGAAAGTGCGCCTGCGCGCCACTTCCTCGGGGATATTCAAGCTCACGTCTGGGTCCATACAAAATCAGTTGTGGGCAGGGCTTTAAAGCAGGCTTTGACGGGCGTCCAGCGTGTTGCCCTTTTCGCAATGGTGTGGCAGTGAACGGGCAGAGGGAATTCCATGACAAATCTGGCACTTCTGGGAGATATCGGCGGCACCAATTCGCGCTTCGGCCTGATTGAATTGGGCTCAATGGTGGTGCGTGACGTTGAGGTGCTGAAGAACGACAATTTCCAGGGTCTGGAAATGGCGATTGCCCATTACCTCGAAAAACGGGGTATCACAGAACTTGCCGCGGCTGCCGTCGATGTCGCAGCCCCCGTTGACCGCGACGTCATCACCCTCACCAACCGCGATTGGACCTTCACTGCCGAAAGCTTGCGCAAAGCTGCCAAGGCCAAGCGCTTCCGCCTGTTGAATGACTTTGAAGCACTGGCGTGGTCACTTCCCCATCTGCAATCCGACGATGTGGTTCAGATTGGCGGTACGGTGTCCAAACGACCGCAATTAAAAGCGGTGCTTGGTCCCGGCACTGGTTTGGGTGGAGCACTCTGTGCGCCACTGCCACATGGCGGCTGGATGCCTATCCCGGGTGAAATGGGCCACATTACTCTGCCACTCTCAACCGCCGAAGAGTTGACTCTGAAAGACAAACTTGTCGGCAAAGACAAATTCGCCGAAGTTGAAGATGTACTTACGGGTCCCGGCCTATTGGCACTCTACAAAGTTATTGCAGAAGTTCCGCGCCATGAAACGCCCGAACAAGTTTTAAAGGCTGCGTTGGCGGGTGGAGATGCCGATGCTGATAAAACCCTCGATCACTTCATGACATTTTTAATGCGTCTCGCCGGAGACGTTGGCATGGGCGTTCAAGCCCGTGGCGGTGTGTATCTCGCAGGCGGCATTGCGCCCTCCATCGTCACCAGATTGCAAGAGCCAAAATACCGCGCGGTGTTCGAGGACAAGGGCCGCATTGCCGATGTGATGAAGCCCATCCCTTTGTTTGTCATCACGGACCCCTTCCCCGCATTCAAAGGCTGCGCAGCAGCGATTAACGCATGAACAACAATCACGCCTTTATCATTGTAGATATGCAGAATGATTTCTGCCCCGATGGAAAACTTGCCGTCGCCGGCGGACATGGCATAGTGCCGGTCATCAACCAGTTGGCAACGCAGTTCGATCATGTGATCCTGACGCAAGATTGGCATCCCGCCGATCATTCGTCATTTGTGTCACAACACAAAGGTGCAGTTGCATACACCCAAATGGAAATGTCCTACGGCCCTCAAACCTTGTGGCCGGACCATTGCATCATGGGATCTCATGGTGCGGCATTTCATGAGAATTTGAACGTCAAGAAGGCTGAGTTGATCATCCGCAAAGGTTTTCGCAAAGCCATTGACAGCTACTCCGCCTTTTTCGAAAACGACCATAGAACCCCGACCGGGTTAGGCGGTTATCTGAAAGAACGCGGTTTCAAAAAGATAACTTTCGTGGGCTTGGCCTTCGACTACTGTGTGCGCTACTCCGCCGAAGACGCACATGCCCTAGGCTTCGACGTAACAGTCATAGAAGCCGCAACCCGTGCGATTGATTTGGGTGGTACGGCTGATGCGACACGCAATAGTTTTGCAGAACGCGGCATTTCGTTAGTATAATTAACTGGTCTGATAGACCGTCTTCACGGTCGTATAAAACTCAGCCGCATATCGACCCTGCTCGCGCGAACCCATACTGGAGCCTTTGCGCCCGCCAAACGGCACATGATAATCAACACCCGCCGTTGGCAGGTTCACCATCACCATGCCAGCCTGAGACTTCTTGCGGAAGTCCGAAGCGTGTTTGAGCGACGACGTGTAAATGCCTGCTGACAAGCCGAAGGCCGTATCATTGGCGACTGCCAAGGCTTCGTCGTAACCCGATACTTTGATCACTGAGGCAACCGGACCAAACACTTCCTCGCGATTGATGCGCATGTCATTTGTGGTGTTGGTGAACAGGGCAGGCGACAAATAGTGCCCTTTGGTATCTCGGTTCAAGCGCTCACCGCCCCAAGCCAGCGTTGCACCTTCATCCCGCGCGATACCGATATACTTCTCATCTTGCGCCAATTGCTTGTCATCCACCACCGGCCCAATCTGCGTGCCGTCCTTTAACGCATGATCAACTTTCAGGGCTTGCATGGCAGCCACAGTCCTCTCCACAAAAACGTCATGGATTTTTTCATCGATGATCAATCGTGATGATGCTGTGCAGCGTTGTCCGGTTTGGAAAAATGCGCCATCGACGGCACCTGCCACCGCGGCATCGAGATTCGCATCAGCCATGACCACCAGCGGATTCTTGCCACCCATTTCCACTTGAAACTTGGCGCCACGCGCTGCGCATGCCATCGCCACTTTAGCTCCGGTTTCAACTGAACCTGTGAAGGAAATCGCATTGACGTCCCTATGGGACAACAACACTTGCCCCACAACGGAGCCACGCCCCATCACCAAATTCAATACACCTTTGGGAAGTCCGGCCCGCGATGCAATGTCCACCAGCGCCCACGCCGAACCGGGAACCAGATCCGCAGGCTTGAACACGACTGTATTGCCGTAAGCCAACGCCGGCGCAATTTTCCATGCTGGAATGGCGATTGGAAAATTCCAGGGGCAAATCAAGCCGACGACGCCAACGGCTTCCCGCGTTATCGTCACGTCTACATTGGGCCGTACCGAGGCAAGCTGTGTTCCTTCAATGCGCAACGCCTCTTGCGCAAAGAACTTGAAAATTTGCGCGGCCCGCATGGTTTCGGCAATGCCATTGGCCAAAGGTTTTCCCTCTTCCCGCGCCAATAATCGGCCGATCTCATCTTTCCGGGCGAGCAGCTCAACACCAACAGTCTCGAGAATATCCGCCCGTTGTTGTGGCGTTGTGCCACTCCAGCCGGGCAATGCGGCTTTGGCGGCAGCAATCGCAGCTTCCGCCTGCTTGGCATCTGCCTGTGCGTAAAGCCCCACCACATCAGTCACATCAGAAGGGTTGATGTTTTCGGAAGCACCTGCCCCTTCAAGCCATTCGCCATTGACGTAGTTTTTGTGCAGCATTGTAATTATCCTTCTGTGTCAAAGACGACATATCATATAAACATCAGTTCAAGCGTCATGAAAAGCGCAGCAGGGATGCGCCACCGACGATCATCATACCACCGAGGATGCGTCGCCAACCCAAATCTTCTTTCAGGATGCGTGCCGACAAAAACAGCACAAAAACAATTGAAACTTCCCGCAATGCGGCCACGCTGGCGATAGGGGCTTTCGTCATTGCCCAAACCACAATGCCATAAGCGGCACAGGAGGCTGCACCGCCCACCAGCCCGGACTTCCAATTGAGGACAAAGCCTTGGACCAAACTTCGACCCCGCCTCCAGATTGCGAAACTTAAAATCAGCAGGCCATCAAACATAAAAATCACGCCGGCAAACCCCAAGGCATTGCCAGATGCACGTGCACCCATGCCATCGACCAATGTATAGGCGGCAATCCAACAGGCCGTGCCAAGTGCATAGGTCAGTGCGTGAGGGTCAACTCCGGGTGACTTTTGCCCCAGACCCGTCAACATCAAACCTCCGACGAGAACCACAATTGCGAAAGCCATCCAAACGCTGACCGTATCCTGCGTCAGAAACAAAGAGCCAACCAGCGTCATCAAGGGGGCGGCACCCCGTGCGATCGGGTACACCACACTCAAATCAGCATGGCGATAGGCGCGCACCAGAAACAGATTATAGCCCAGATGCAAAAGTCCGGAGGCGATTGCCCACGGCCAGACGTGGTGTCCCGGAAAACCAAAGGCCGCCACCATGCCAGCGCCCATCAGTGCCATAAACGATTGCAAAACCGTCAGCGACAGCAGACGGTC
This sequence comes from Hyphomicrobiales bacterium, assembly GCA_031421835.1. Lineage (GTDB taxonomy): Bacteria > Pseudomonadota > Alphaproteobacteria > Rhizobiales > Aestuariivirgaceae > Aestuariivirga. The sequence goes on from JANOPL010000035.1 coordinate 16,964, forward strand.
TGCGTTGCTTTTGACAATGACATTCCAACCCGCATGCAGCAGCGCGGCCAAAAGAACGGTGGTGAACACGATTGCGGTCAAGATCGCCCCATCCTACACGAAAGTGATGCTGCCAGCGTGATGGAAAATGAGACGAATTGCTCGTCAGACATGAAAAAGGGGCCTTTCGGCCCCTCAATACCAGTGTCGACAATTTAGCAGGTCGATGGTCCGGAGACCGTCGAGGAAGATGAATAGCATTCCAATGTCAAGGCAACACGAGGACGGACCATAACGAAGTTCTCGACGTTGAAATCCGATGTGTCGGGACGATAGAATGTTAAAAGTTTGCCGGAGAACAATCTGATTTTCGTGCAGACCTGGGTCACAACCACGTCATTGTTGATTTCCATCAAGGCCAAAATATCTGCGTTTGGAACGGCGTTTGCACACGCAAGACCTTTACCGTTATTTCTTGACCAGACAACGGTCGGTACGTTGCCAACTTTCCGATAGGTCGTGACGACAATGCGCACATCGCTGTCGGTGTCTGGCTTCATGATCATGTTGCCGACCCTCAGATAGTCGGTGACATTCGCCAGAAGAACCGACCTGCGGTGTTGCCCGACCAAATCTCCGATAGAACCCGCAATTGCGATGGTCTTTCGGTTCTCGGTCATGAAGTTGGTCATATCGAGGAGACCAAAATAGAGCAGCAACATAAACGGACCGATGAAAGCCATTTCGATGGCGACGACGCCCCGTTGGCACTTCATCAAATACTTGAAGGCTTTTCTGAAGTTTATCATTTGCATGACTTTCCACCAGCAGGAAACGGCTCGTTCTTGAACATTGAAAAGCCAACGATGCGGCGGGTGCGACTATCGACGACATTGGCAAAGCCGTCCATCACCCAAGGCGTGGCAATGCGCCAATCATAGGTCGCAATCAATGCCACCGCTTCGCCGGGTTGGCCACATTGGTAGGGGGGCTTGTTTGGCACGCCGTTGGTTGTGCCGAATGCCCCACCGGTAATCGATATGTAAGAAGGCGTGGCGGCTTCAAGTGCTGCGAAGGTTGGAGCTGTCTTCATGTATACAGTTAAATTCGCGTCGCATTTGAAGGCAAACTTGGCGATCGAGCAGATCGCCCCTTTGAAATCACCAGCTGTGAATTCCCTGCCTTGCGCCTGCCCGGTCCTGACAAGTCGAGAGGCTTCTTGAACACTGGTTTGAATCACATACTCAGTGAACAACATCAAAGAGGTTTCTAGTGTCACCAACAGTCCGATACCAAAAAGTGGTCCGAGCATGGCAAACTCGATGACGGTCACACCGTCATCGTTACGGAGAAAATGACCCAACTTCTCATTTCGAAGCAGCTTTTTGAGAGACGGAAGTCTCATCGTTTTAATCCCTCAATAGAATGCAAGATACCCGACGGATAGCAGTTCTGGTTTTCTAAACTTTTACTGATTTCAGTAAAATTTTACGTATCCAAGAAGACGGTTCAGAAAAATCCAGCCTGATCCCAAGGTTTATTGCGGTTGTTGAGGTGCTGCGGCTTCAGCAATGTTGGAACCTGTTGCCAAGCCCATTTTGGCGCCGAGCTGAGAAACGGTAGTGCTCATGAATCCGGTGTTGTCACCCACTTGCACTTGCGCCTCACAGTTGGGCATACAAGAATAGCTGTAGCGTTCTGCACCACGATAAACTGAAATAGTGGCCGGTTGGGAGTGCACACCCACCAGACTGAAGTTTGCCATCTGATTGCCTTCAAGATCAAGAATCGTCAGGTTCGTCTGGCCAAATCCACGCCCGTGAACAAATATCTTTTGACCCTGGATGGACACATCCGCGATGGAAGGATTGCCGACCACGATGGCACCTGGAGCCTTCGGCAACTGCAGAATTTGTGACTCGTCCACCTCAACAGTAAGAATTTGGCCACCAGCTTGCGCCGTTGCCAATGGGAAGCACATCATTGCGGCACCTGCCAACACTGTGAATAAAACTGACTTGATCATGGAGCACACCTGCTTTTACCTGCTTGCGGGAGATGCCCCGCAGTACCTGCCTGTTAAAATGCACCGACAATGGTGAATGTTCAGTTACTGCGGCGCCCACAAAAAATTCCTGCCAGGCGGACTAGGGTTAACCAAGCGTTTAGTTGATCTGTGGAAAACTGCCGCCAGTCAAAAGACCATCTTTGCGTATTGTGGACGGATCAACATGCTTCAAACACTGTCAGTTTCTCTCTTGCCTGCACTCGTTATTGTTGCGGCGATGACCGATGTAACGAATTACAAGATTCCAAATTGGTTAACCGGCCTGACAGCCGCGTTGTTTTTCCCGATGGCCTTGTGGGCAGGAATGCCATTGGCCGAATTTGGCTGGCATCTTCTCGCAGGTGTCGTTTTGTTTTTTGTAGGCTACGGGCTTTTCAGTCTGGGGTTGTTTGGCGGTGGTGATGCGAAATTAATGGCCGCTGCCGGTCTTTGGTTCGGTACATCGCACAGCTTGGAGTTCTTGATACTCACAGTTCTTGCTGGAGGTCTTCTGGCGTTGAGTGTTGGAGTCTGGTCACTCTTCAATACCTATCTGGAGTTTCGCGACGTTGAGCGATTGAGCCAGATATTCAGACGCGTCCGACCCAATGTTCCCTATGGCTTTGCACTTTGTATCGGGGCCATTTTGGCGTTCCCGAATACCTGGTGGATGTCTGTTGGTTAATTTCAAGCTGCATTAACCAAATATTCTCCATTCTTGTGGAAAGATGACCAAATTGAGTTTGCGCTATCGGCGCTGTGAGGGACGACAATGAGTAAAATGCGCATCATGATGTTTGCTTTGGCCGCCGGTTCCGCGGTGATGGCGGGCGTATTGGCCAAGGGGATGATCGGAAAAAAACCCCAGGCCGAAAAAGAAGTCGTCACGAAAATCAAAACCGTTCCGGTGTTGGTCGCGGCCAAGGACATTCAGGTTGGCGAACGGCTTGGTGCGGGTACAGTGATCTGGAAAGAGTGGCCAGCCGACAACGTGCTCGAGGTCATGATTACACAAGAAGAAAAGCCGGACGCCGATACAGCTTTTGCTGAAACGCGCGCATTGATCCCGATGTTTGAAGGTGAAACCATCAACGAGAAAAAAATTGTTGATCCGAAGACTGGCGGCTTCATGAGCGCCGTGTTGCCCAAGGGCATGCGGGCTGTTTCCGTTGGCATCAGTGTTCAGTCTTCTGCGGGTGGTTTCATTCTCCCGAATGACCGCGTCGACGTTATCCTGACAAGGAAGATTTCAACAGGAACGGGCGCCGGGGGATCAAAGAGCGAAATTGCAATTGAAAATGTCCGCGTTCTCGCCATCAACCAAGTGTTCCGCAAGGCAACCGAAGGCGAGGAAGTGGCCATGAAGGAAGGTCAAACCGCGACGGTTGAACTGACGCCGCAACAGGTTGAAGTCATTGCACGGCTTGAAAGTGAGGGTGAACTTTCACTTGCACTGCGTTCAATTGCCGAGACCGACGGCAGGTCGATGGAGATCGGACCTCAGCTGTCTGAAAAATACAGAGCGCCTGCAGGTTCCAAGGGCAACACAGACACCTTATTCATTCGCTACGGCCGCGAATCCTACGCCACGAGCAAATGAGTTCATGACCATGAAAAGACAAAACTTTTTTTCCCGCAAAGGCCACAGCATGACGTCAGGTTTAATGGCAGCAAGCCTTCTCAGTATTTCTTTGGCCCTTGGCCTGAATATGGCAGTTGTTCCGAAGGCCTATGCGGCTGACTCAGATGAAGCGGTTGCACAAGAACAGGATCAAGGCCGCTTTGTGCGCATGGGATTGAACAAATCTGTTGTCGTGAGATTGCCAGCCGAAGCCCGCGATGTCATCGTCGGCAACCCTGATATTGTTGATGCGGTTGTGCGCACCAAAACCACCGCTTATTTGTTTGCGCGAAAAACCGGTCAAACCAATATTTTCTTTTTTGACGCAGCGGGCCAGCAAATCCTTGCGTTGGACTTGGAAGTGGCATTGGACGTAACGGGCATTCGCAAACTCATCAACCGATCTTTCCCCGGCAATCGCATCACAGTTGACACCGTAAACAATAACATTGTGCTGGGTGGCATTGCCCGCAACGGTCTTGAAGCCAAAACCGCAATGGATCTGGCTGGAGAATATGCAAAGTCTGATACCAGTGCAGGCTCCGTGTTGAACACCATGACGGTTGCCGGTGAAGACCAGGTGATGTTGAAGGTGAAGGTTGTTGAAATTCAACGCGACGTGCTGAAGCAATTCGGCGTTGACCTCTCCGCACTCCTTGATATGGGCAAGTTTGCCTTCAAACTGGCCAGCGTCAACCCCTTTGCAACGAGCCTTGTGTCTGATTTCTCGGGTACCAAAGCGGTCTACGCCAATGGCGGCACTCAAATTGAAGGCTTGATTCGCGCCATGGAAGGCGATGGACTGGTGCGCACACTGGCTGAACCGAATTTGACAGCCATGACGGGCCAACCCGCGAAATTCCATGCCGGTGGCGAATTCCCTTACCGCGTCTGCTCCACAGATGCGTCGTCCATAAATTGTTCGCTGGAGTTCAAGGAGTTTGGTGTGCAGGTTGAATTCACGCCAACAGTTCTCTCGGAAGATCGCATCAATTTGAAGATCAAGACTGACGTCAGTGAGATCGGCGCGATCTCTTCGGGTACAGTTCCAACCATCAATCGACGGGCGTCTGAAACGGTGCTTGAGCTGCCAAGCGGCGGTTCGATGATGGTGGCTGGTCTGATCAAGGAATCAACACGTCAGAATATCAACGGCACACCCGGCTTGAAGGAACTTCCGGTTCTCGGCAGCTTGTTCCGCAGCCGCGACTTTGTTTCGAACGAAACTGAGCTTGTGGTCATTGTGACCCCGATATTGGTGCGTCCGACGGATCAAGGAAAACTGTCGGCACCAGACAAAGGTTTTGCACCACCATCTGATCGCAACGGCGTTTTGTTTGGCCGCTTGAACAAGATTTATGGTGGCGGTGCTGATGCTCCGGATGGAGCCTATCACGGCAATGTTGGTTTCATAGTAGAATGAGTGGTCAGGTGAGTTTCATGTTGAAATTTGAGTCAAATACGCTGCTGCAGTGCAAACGTGTTCTGGTGGTTCTGGGTCTCTCAGCCGCCTTGGCAGGATGTGCGTTGGATGATTTTGCCAATGAAGACAAGTTTGAGCCTTACGGTGGTTCAAAACAACATCCCATCCAGGTGGTGAATGGCAAGGCCGTGGTCAACGACTGTGGTGACTGGTCTGAGAACGTGGCTGATTCACGCGAAAATCAAATGGCCGCAAACCATGGCTGCGCGGTGCAATCAAACCTCGCCGCTCTGGCTGCCAATCCCAACGATCTCGTTCGTGCACGAAAAATGTCGCGTGCACCTGCCTTCACCCGTACCTCCGCAATCAAAAAGCTGGGGGGTGGCTCAGCCGATGCTGCCAGCGGCGGCGCCGCTGCAGCACCAGCCGCACCAACAAACTAACCGCACTCGAATAGTCCAGGACACGCAACATGCAGAACGCAAACATTGAACCCACCCTAGGCGCCGGCCCAGCACACTATCCGGTGGTTTTGGTGCCGCGTATTGATTTGCACATTTACTGCGACAACCAGCAGACCGGCCAGGTCTTGCAGGCCGCCATTGCTGATCGCCGCATGTCGCGTGCCCACGTGACGGTGCAACTCGGCGGCATTGCAGCGGCAGCCCAGGTTTACCAAACCCAACCGACACCCAATGTTCTGGTCGTTGAATCACACAGTGGCCACGAACAACTGATGGGTGAATTGTCCCGTCTGGCTGAAGTCTGTCAAGCCAATACGAAAGTCATCGTTATTGGCCACGTCAATGACGTGTTGCTGTATCGCGAATTGATCAAGGCGGGCATCGCTGAGTATGTCGTTGCACCAATTTCGCCTGTGGGTTTCATTGACCTCGTTGCAAACCTCTACATCGACCCCAAGGCGGCCCCTCTCGGACGGGTGGTTTCGTTTGTCGGTGCAAAAGGCGGTGTGGGCTCTTCGACGATTGCACACAATCTGGCGTGGGCCACGTCGCAACGTCAAGGTGTTGACACCATCATCACCGACCTTGACCTTGCCTTTGGAACAGCATCGTTGAACTTCAACCAGGACGGTGCTGGCGGCATGCTTGAAGCCCTTAACCAACCTGATCGTCTTGATTCAACCCTGGTTGAACGCATGATGACGAAACTTGGCAACAAGCTGAGCTTGCTCAACGGACCAGGCTCGGTTGAGCGCGATATCAATATCGAAGCCCACGCCATTGAGACAATCCTCAGTGTGGTGCGTTCGTCAGCTCCTTTGGTGATGGTGGACGTGCCCAATATGTGGGCGCCGTGGATCAAGCAGACACTGTTGAATTCTGACGAGATCATCATCACGGCAACACCCGAGTTACCGAGTTTGCGCAACGCCAAAAACCTGATGGACCTGTTGAAGGCGGCCCGCAGCAACGACATGCCGCCACGCCTGATCATCAACCAGGTTGGTGTGCCGAAGCGTCCGGAAATTGCGCCTGCCGAGTTTGCTAAAGCCTTGGGTGTGACACCCTTGGCCGTCATTCCTCATGACCCTGCCGCATTTGGCCTGGCTCAAGGCAATGGTCAAATGCTCCACGAGGTTGCGCCAAAGTCGAAGGCTGCCGAAATCATCAACAGTATTGCTGGCATCATTGCCGGGCACCACACTGCAGAAGCAAAGCCTAAACCTGCAAGTCTGCTGTCCAGATTGCCCCTCCTCAAGAAGAAGTCTTAAGCGTTTAAAGGACCAAACGGATGTTCGGCAAAAGAACTGAAAATTCCGCACCTCAGGGTGTTCCACTTCCGGCTCCGACGGGAGCTCAGCCTGCGGCTGCGAAAGCCAATTTCGTACCGGATGTTGGGGTGCAACAGTCCAGAGCTGCCGCAGCACCGGCCATTCAAAAAACCCCACCCGCTGATGCAGCACGCCGTTCAGACAGCTACTACGATATCAAGAGCACAATTTTCAATGCGCTGATTGATGCTATCGATTTGACGCAGCTCGCCCAGTTGGACCGTGAAGCGGCCCGCGACGAAATCCGCGACATCGTCAACGAAATCATTGCCCTTAAAGATGTTGTGATGTCGATTGCCGAGCAGGAAGAACTGCTCGAAGACATTTGCAATGACGTGCTGGGCTACGGACCACTGGAACCACTTCTGGCCCGCGACGACATCGCCGATATCATGGTCAATGGATCAACCACTGTGTTCATCGAAGTCAACGGCAAGATGCAGAAAACGGGCGTGCGCTTTCGCGACAACAGCCAGTTGCTGAACATCTGCCAGCGCATTGTGAGCCAGGTTGGCCGTCGTGTCGATGAAGCCAGCCCCATCTGCGATGCGCGTCTTGCTGACGGTTCGCGCGTCAACGTCATTGTGCCGCCACTCGCCATCGACGGCCCGGCGCTCACCATTCGTAAGTTCAAGAAAGATCGATTGAAGCTCACTGACCTTGTGCGTTTCAATTCGATCACACCGGAAGGTGCAACGATTCTTGAAATCATTGGCCGGGTGCGTTGCAACGTTTTGATTTCAGGTGGTACGGGTTCGGGCAAAACCACGCTGTTGAACGGTCTCACCGGTTATATTGATCACGACGAACGCATTATCACCTGCGAAGACGCGGCTGAACTTCAATTGCAGCAACCGCACACGGTGCGTCTGGAAACCCGTCCGCCAAACCTCGAAGGCGAAGGTGCCATCACCATGCGTGAGCTGGTGAAGAACTGTTTGCGTATGCGCCCCGAACGTATCATCGTCGGCGAAGTCCGCGGACCTGAAGCCTTCGACTTGTTACAGGCAATGAACACCGGCCACGATGGTTCAATGGGAACTTTGCACGCCAACTCTCCGCGCGAAGCGATTTCCCGTCTGGAATCGATGATCACCATGGGTGGCTTTGCACTGCCGTCGAAGACCATCAAGGAAATGATCTGCGGTTCGATCGACGTGATCGTGCAGGCCACACGTCTGCGTGACGGCTCGCGTAAGATCACCCACATCACCGAAGTGGTTGGCATGGAAGGTGATGTCATCATCACCCAGGATTTGTTCGTCTATGAAATCGTTGGCGAAGATGCCAACGGAAAAATCATCGGGCAACACCGTTCAACCGGCATTGCACGACCGCATTTCTGGGATCGCGCCCGCTATTACAATGAAGAACGCCGTTTGGCTGAAGCTTTGGAAAAGGCAGAAGCACGCAATGATGGCAAGAATTGAGAATAAAAGTCAGGAGTAACCGCTATGGAATTCGGCGGAGAAATATCAGATCTGGCTTTCATGGCCCTCGTTGCAATCGCTGTTGGTGGTTTGGCGCTGGCTGTTCTCTATCCCATTATGACACGCACCAAATCGACCGAACGCGTGGCCCAGATTGCTGAAGGGCGCAAAGAGATCAAGACAAACTCTTTTCGGTCCAGATTTGTCGAGGATCAGAAAGATACCCGCCGCAAGCAAATTCAGGAAAGCTTAAGCCAGATCGGTGAGGAGCAGAAGAAGCGCAAGAAGAAATTGACGTTGCGCACACTGATCGCTCAAGCCGGTCTCGACATGTCGCCCAATGTATTCTGGATGATGTCAATTATATTTGGCGTCGCGATGGCCGTTGTGCCGCTGTTTCTGGGCATACCCTGGTTTGTTTGCGCAGGAGCAGGTTTTGTAGGACTGTTGGGTCTGCCCCGCTGGTTTCTCGGCGTGTTGCGCAAACGCCGCCAGAACGTTTTCTTGCATGATTTTGCAGACGCAATTGACGTGATGGTCCGCGCCTTGAAAGCTGGACTTCCCGTATCGGAAGCCATGAAAATCATCTCCACCGAACAAGGTCCACCGGTTGGCCCGGAATTCCTGGAAGTTG
>JANOPL010000036.1:0-2314 GCA_031421835.1 Hyphomicrobiales bacterium
CCACCAATCACCGCCAGAACAATTTCATGTTTTACTGCAACAGCAATGGCACCGAGTGCGCCACCCAATGACAATGATCCGGTGTCGCCCATGAAAATCATCGCAGGCGGTGCATTGAACCAAAGGAATCCAAGCCCTGCCCCAATTAAAGCCGCACAGAATACGGCCAGCTCACCCGTACCTTTTACAAAGTGAATCTGCAGATACTCCGAAAACACAAAGTTTCCGACAAGGTAGGCAATCAACGCGTAGCTGCCAGCTGCAATCATCACGGGCACAATCGCAAGACCATCAAGTCCATCTGTAATGTTTACAGCATTGCCTGACCCAACAATCACCAGCATGCCCACCAGCATAAAGAACGGGCCAAAGTAAATCAGGGTATCCTTCAGAAACGGCAGGGCCAAGGAACTTGATAGCGGCTTTTCTCCGATCCACATGAAAATGAAAACCGCAATTGCGGCAATTGCGAATTCAGAAATCAAGCGCAACTTGGATGAAAAACCTTTGACCGAGGCACGCGTCACTTTGAGGTAGTCATCATAGAAACCGATTGCACCAAACCCCATGGTCACAAACAGCACCGCCCAAACATAAAGATTGCTGAGGTCTGCCCACAGCACGGTAGAAATAAAGACGCTGCCTAAAATCATAAGCCCACCCATCGTCGGTGTACCTTGTTTTTCAAGGATGTGCCGCTGCGGTCCGTCGGAACGAATCGGTTGTCCCCGACCCTGCTTCACTTTGAGAAGCGAAATGATGCGTGGGCCCAGTACAAAGGCGATCAGCAGACCAGTCAAAACCGCACCACCAATGCGCGTCGTCAAATAGCGAAACACGTTGAAGAAAGAAATGTCCTCCGCCAATGTGGTCAAAAGATAATGCAACATCAGACGGCTTCCTCTATGACGACAGGCCAATGGGCCTTCAATGCTTCAACAACCGGCCCCATGCGACTACCCAAAGACCCCTTGATCATCACACAGTCTCCACTGCGTAACGTCGACTTGAGCACATCCACCAACGCGACAGCTTGCTCAGCATGGAAGCCCCTCTTCGCGGGCGGAATGACATCATAAAGATGGCGCATCAACCGTCCAGCCGTGAAGACTAAATCAATACCGTTTGCCGATATTCCGGCTGCCAAGTCACGGTGTAAATCGGGTCCGAAATCACCAAGCTCCAACATGTCGCCGAGCACTGCGACCCGCCTGCCAACTTTGCCGGGTTTCAATGTTCCAAGCAAAGAAAATGCCGCCGCGACAGACGCCGGATTGGCGTTGTAACTTTCGTCCAGAAGCAAAATTGATCCCTGCCCTGTGCTCAACTTAATCTGGCCACCGCGGCCTTTCGCAGGTTTTGCGTCGGCCAGCGCCAAGGCAGCCCGCGCCAAGTCGGCACCGGCTAACTTGCATGCCGCCAAAACCGCCAAGCTGTTGAGCGCCATGTGCTCACCTGGCACACCCAACTTGTACGTGACGCGCTCCCCAAACAGTACCGCAGTAATACAGCAGCAATCTGGCCTCAATGCCACCGCCTCCAGCTTGACATCAGCCTCTGCATGTTTTCCAAAACTATGAATGTGAGTTATGCCAGCCTTTTGGGCAGCCAGCTTCAAATGTTCAAAATGAGCGGAGTCGCGATTGATGATGGCGTGACCACCTTTGACAACACCTGTAAATATTTCCGACTTCGCGTCAGCAATTCCATCAAGTGAACTGAAGTGGCCCAGATGACTTGCAGCAACATTCGTCACAATTGCGATATGAGGCCGCACCATGTCCACCAAAGGCGTGATCTCACCGGGGTGATTCATGCCAATTTCAAAAACACCAAAACCGGATGTTTCAGCAAAGCGCGACAACGTCAGCGGCACGCCCCAATGATTGTTGAATGAAGCAGCCGAAGCATGCGTTTCGGCACTGGCTGAAAGCGCCACACGCAACATTTCTTTCGTGCTGGTTTTGCCAACACTTCCAGTGACAGCGATAATTTTTCCGTGGCTGCGTTTTCGCGCTGCCCGACCAAGGCGCTCCAACGCGGCCAGCGGATCATCTTTCACGACGAACAAGGGCAGGTTCTGGGGCCAATCAGAATTCAGGCGTGAAACAATTGCAATGCCTGCACCGTTGGCAATAGCGACCGGAACAAAATCATGGCCATCCAACGTGTCACCTCTGATCGCAACAAAAATATCGTCTTTTGACACGCTGCGGGAATCAATCGAAACACCGCCGAAACTTTGAGACGGTCTCCCGCGTACGTCGCCCTGGCAAGCGTCCTCCAATGCTGCGAGGGTCCATAGATTATTTGG
>JANOPL010000037.1:0-2919 GCA_031421835.1 Hyphomicrobiales bacterium
CGCTTGCTGCCGATGCCCTTGCGTCGATAGCGCCAGACAAACTTTTCGACTGTCGGCTGACGGCCCATCCAGCCATGCGTCTCATTCCGTCGCGCTTTGCCATTCATTCGATTTTTGCCGCCAATAGGCAAGGGGGCGAAGGCCAAGTGGCAGATCTCATCCAACCTCAATGTGTCCTCGTTATACGTCCTCATTATGACGTCGCAGTGCACGCCATCACTCCTGACCAGTTTGAGTTCTTTCTTGCGCTGCAAGACGGCTTGAGTTTCGGTGATGCGCTGGACCGTGCGGCAACCATTGAACCAAGTTTCGACCTTTCCGGCACTCTTTCGCTCTTGCTGCAATCAGGCGCGTTTCAATCCATTCAACAAGGCAACGAGCAAACATCATGATGAGACCAATCCACCGTATCGAAAACCTGATCACGAAGTGCGTGCCGGAATGGCTGGCGAGCCTGGTGTTGCGTTTTGGCATTGCAATTCCATTTTGGAAATCAGGCCTCACGAAATGGGATAGCTTCGGCGTGTTATCTGAAACGCCCGTGATCTTGTTTGAGAATGAGTTCATGCTGCATATTCTTGGCCAGGAATACAGCTTCCCGTTTCCAACACTGATGGCCTACGCTTCGAGCATCGGCGAAATTATCCTTCCGATCCTCGTGGTGCTGGGCCTGTTTACACGCTTTGCAGGCGTTGGACTTCTGCTCATGACCCTGATCATCCAACTGACATTTCCAGACGCTTGGCCGCTTCACTTCACCTGGGCCGCGATGGCACTTGGTGTGATCTATCTGGGTGGCAGCAAGCTTTCGCTTGACCGGTTCCTGAAGGCTTGAGTCACGCCTCCAAAGTCAAAATCCTCAGCAGAGAAAGGTCGTCTCACTGCTGGGGATCATAACGAAATCTTAGTCATATTTGGCGATCTTGGATGTCGGCCGACCATCCCGGGGACTTCATGACAAAGCAGACGCGAGCAAGCCGCAACGCTGGAAAAAGGCTCGCCTTGATGCTGGCGCTCCTTTTGCTTCCGATTGTTTCGCTGCTCTATTTTTTCACCATGGGCGCACTGGTCGAGATTCGTCTGGGCGAGAAACAACTCGTGGGGTTGGCCTATTTGCGGCACGTCAATTCTGTCTACGCTGACATTTTGTCAGGCAGAACACCGTCAAAATCCAGCGTGGTATTACTGGCTGAAACGCCCCGGACACTCGCAACGCAACGGCCAAGCCTGGTTGATGACGGAGCAGCGCTGGCATCTCAACTGATGCGGGACCAAACTGTTACTGCGGCGCAGCTTTGGCGACTTCGAAATCTGGTTTTGGATGCAGCCACAGCTTCGGATCTTGGACTCGGCCGATATCGCGATCAGCAACTTCTTGCGGCGGCTGCTTCGACACACTTGCCCGAACTGGCCAATCTCGTGAAGAGTGTCGGCATGGAAACGACGCAAGAAACTACAAGCACTGAACTGTCGGTTTTGCGGTCTGCAGCCTTTCACGCTCTCAGCGAGGTCGTGAAGGAAGATCCGACGCCTGCAACAGGCTTGCTGTTGAACCCAACCCTGTCAGACTTTGATATGGCAGCAGATCAATTTGAACAAAGCCTGGAGGCCAAAGACCAGCGAGGCCTTGCGGCAAGTGCCGATGAATTAGTGGCAAGGATCAATGAACTCGCTGCAAAATCGCTGACCATCCTCGACACAAAAATTGAGAACCGAACGTCGCAGCTCAAGAACCAGTTGGCGTCAGTGCTTGCGGCTATTGGAATTGCATCACTATTTGCCATCGGTTTTGCGGTTCATATGGTAACAGCAACATTTCGCCAGCTGGACGTTGTTGAAAGTGCCAAGGAAACAATTGAAGCCTCAGAGGCGCAGGCAAAGGCCATGGCCGATGACTTGCAGAAATTGAATGGCGAAATTGCAACTCTCAATGTCGATCTATCCCAAAACTATCGCATCTTGAAGGAAACCCAGGACGACAACATTGAGAAAAGCAAGATGGCGCAACTTGGCGCACTCACTGTAATGGTTGCGCATGAGTTGCGCAATCCACTGGGTTCAGTTCGCACCTCCAGCTATACGATTGAAAAGCTCTCGCAAAAGGCGGGCTTGGACTTTGGCAAACAGACGGCACGCATCAGCCATGCCGTGGACAGATGCGACGCGACAATTTCACAACTGCTTATCTATGCAGCGAGCAAGGACATCGAACCAGTCGAGATTGAGATTGGCGAATGGCTCGAGATATTGCTGACGGTCGAAGCTGCCAAACTGCCAAGGTGGATTGAAGTTGTTTTTGACGATGGCACGGCGGGGGTGAAAGCGACACTTGACGCCAAGAGACTTGGGCAATCCATCGGCAATCTAATGACCAATGCCACACAGGCCTATTCGTCCCAGTTCAAGGACAGCAACTTCCCATCCTCTCGCATCGGCGTGTCAGTCAACAGTTCTGCGTCCGGCCTTGACATCGTCGTGTCAGACAATGGCCCGGGAATTGACGAAGACAAGTTGCCATCGGTCAAAGAGCCCCTGTTCACAACCAAGAGCTTCGGACCCGGCCTTGGCCTTGCCATCGCAGATCAAGTTGTCAGGCTTCATGGGGGTCATCTGAAAATTGAATCAAAAGCAGGCAAGGGCACCACGGTAACGATTGCCCTGCCTCCAGGCGTATTGGCCCAAAAGCTGGCCGCTTAGTTCAGCCCGACGGTCGACCTTCTGTTATCGATATTGCGCCAGCCACGATAGGTCGGGCGCGGCTTTGTCTTCGGGGACATACTCAGCACCAATCGGCCGCGACCACCCCGACGCTGCCACACGGGGCAGGACATAAGAATAGTTAAGTTCGCCATGGTCTGGTGTTCCGCGATCCGGCACCGCTGCGATTTGAACGTGTCCGACAATCGGGAGAAGGCTTTC
>JANOPL010000038.1:0-71983 GCA_031421835.1 Hyphomicrobiales bacterium
CCAGTACCACATAAAGGGTGAACAGCGCCGCCAGAACAAATCCCGGTAAAATGCCAGCAATATTTATGGCAGAAATTGATTCGTTGGTCATGACGCCATAGACGATCATAATGATGGAAGGCGGAATCATCAGTCCCAAGGTGGCTGGTCCCGCCAACGTGCCGATTATCAGATGCTCAGGATAGTTTCTTTTCTTCAATTCCGGCACAGTCATCTGCGCCACTGTTGTGAGCGTGGCTGCGGAAGAACCGGACACAGATCCAAATATTGTGCATCCCATCACATTGGTGTGCAACAATCCACCGGGTAACCTGCCCATCAAAGGTGCCAATCCCCGGAAGAGATCTTCTGACAGCCGTGTGCGAAACAGTATGTCGCCCATCCAAACAAACATTGGAAGTGATGACAACATCCAAGACGAAGAAGAAGACCACAGGGTTGTGGCGATAGGTGCACCGGACGATCGCGCCGCAAAAATTTCGATCGACACGGCAGCAATCGCAATGAGCGTGAAACCCACCCAGGTTCCTGTCGACATCAACACGAAGAGCAAGGCCAACAGTGTTAGGAGGAGTTCAAATTGTTCCATGTCAATCGTTCAATCACAATGCGTCGGGAGACGCGGGCAGTTGATGGTCACCTGTCAAGAGCAATCGCAAGCTATGATCAGCGACGCAGATTCCGAGCAGTGTCAGGCCAACGGCCATCGACAATTGCGGGATCCAAATTGGAGTTGCGTCAAGACCTTGGCTGATGTCGTTCAGCGCGCGCGACCAGTAGACCATCGACCAGGCAAAATAACTCATCCACAGAGCAATCGCGGTTGAGACGAAAAAGGAAAACCATTCAGCTTGACGGCGAAGACGCCCCATCATCGACAAAAACAGTTCGATGCGAATATGTGCCCCACGATTAAAAGTGTGCGCAAATGCCAGAAAGGCTGAAGCCGCCATGAAGTAACCGGCATAGTCAGTCAGGCCGGAAATATTGATGCCTGCAATGCGGCTGAAGACTTGTAAAATCGTGGTGAAAAAAATGCAGGCCAGGAAGAATGCTGCCAAATGACCGAAGTAGAGATACAAACAATCCAGCTTTCTCCAGACCGTATCGAGTGGATGCGGTTTGCGTTTGCTCACGTCTGCCTCAATCATCATGATGTAATGTCCAACCGCACTCAAACGCGGACAGTACGATCACTTCTTGAAATTTTTGATAATTTCACTGCCTGCGTTGCCCGCTTTGGTGGCCCACTCGTTGGTCATGGTTTCACCAATCTTTGCCAACTCGGAAGCAAGTTTCTCTGAAGGAGGTAATACTTTCATCCCGTTGCTTTTCAGGACACCCAATGCTTTTTCATTTGAAAGCCTGGATTTTTCCAGACCCGCTGCTTCCGCCTTCGTTGCGCAATTGGCGATGGCTTTTTGCTTTTCTTCAGACAGCCCATCCCAGATTCCCTTGTTCACGATGATTGCGTTCCGTGGCATCCAGGCTTTTACTTCATAGAAGGAGCTCAGTTGTTCCCAAGCCTTGCTGTCCTGGCCTGTCACGGCGGACGTAATGAGTGAGGCGATAACACCAGCAGCCAAGGCTTGGCTGATTTCTGCCGCTTCGATGGAAATGGGGGCCATGCCGGTCAATTCGGCCAGTCGCGCAGTTGCCTTGTTGTAAGACCGCACTTTAACGCCCGCCATGTCCGCGATGGAATTCACTTCCTTCTTGAAATAGAGACCTTGTGGAGGCCACGGCACAGAATACAGCAGTTTGAGACCCTGTTCATCCAACACTTTGTCCAACTCTGGCTTTGCTGCCGCAAAAAGCTTTACAGAGTTTTCATAAGATGTGGCCAGAAAGGGAATTGAATCTGTGCCGAAAACAGGATTCTCATTTTCATGCGACGACAGCAGTCGTTCGCCGATTTGAGTTTGCCCGGTTTGAACAGCACGTTTGATGTCATTGCCCTTGAACAGAGCTCCATTGGGGTGAATGACAATGTTGATCTCACCATTCGTTCCTGTGGCAACACACTTGCTGAATTCCTGAGCGTTGACCGTCTGGAAATTTGAGGCTGGATAGGCAGTTGGCATATCCCACTTTTCAGCAGCATTTGCGGCTGGCACCATCGGTGTGATCATGAGAACTGCGGGGATAAGTGACTTCAAGCGTTTCATTTGTTCCGGCCTATCTGCTTCAAACGTGTTCCACCCCCCATCGTCGGCGCAGCCGGCAATCGGGGACAAGTTCCAAATTTCCAACACACTAAGTCGAAACCTGTTAAAATGAGGTTGGCATCTTCTGCGTGACGTGATGTTGACAACTAAATTTCTGAACTTTTAGAGTGACTGGTTAATGAAACACTTCGATGAGTCAGTGCGCAACAGCGCCTTGTCTGCATTCCACTCCGCTGTTTCATGGTCGCGCTCGCCGGCCTCGGGAATTTCAGTCGCCGCTATTACAGACAACTTTACGTTTGATGTTTCCGATCTGAGCACGGCCTTGTCTGTGGGTGAACGTAAGAAGGCCTCTGCGATCGCTGACCCAAATGAAAAACGTCACTATGTATTCAAGCGCTGCTTTCAACGCATGTTCGTTAAAACGGTTTTGAATTGGATGGGGCCTCTTGATGGTCTTGAGATCGAACATCAGTTGGACCGACCACCCAATTGCCCACATGCGCCAGACTTGCAGTTATCGTTTTCATCAAGCGGATTTTCGGCAGTCGCTTGCGCATCACGAACCCGTGCTGTTGGAATTGATGTTGAGCACCACCGCGCTATTGAAAACGTGGGAGCATTGGCGCGCCGATTCTTCACACCGACTGAGGCAGAGATGATCACGGAATTACCCCCTGCCGACCAAAATCTTGCATTTCTGAGGCTATGGACCGCAAAAGAGGCAGGGCTGAAAGCCATCGGCCGAGGTATCGTATCGGGATTGAACAGTCTTGTTCTGTCATCCGAAGGATATCGCTATAATTTTGAAATTGTTGAAGAATTTAAGATGTCTACAGCGTGGAGCTGCATTCATTTGACTTTTATGCCGCACCACATCGTAACAGTTGTACACAGCCCCGAAAAATCGCTTCACATTCCTTGAACCACCCTCTTCACTGCTTTACGAGGCGTTAACCAAATAGAGGTTTGTGGATGCTCTGGCGTGGGTTGCTGTTGTTGGCTGTGTGTGGAGCTTGCGTCGTGTCTGTCGCGAGCGCTGCTGATCTGCCAGCATATCATCCAAAGCAAACCAAGGTTACAATTCAAAAAAAGCCAAAGCCTAAGATGACGTCTGCGGAAAAACCGGCTGTTGTGAAGACCAAGCCTGCGCGTGTGAAAACAGCTACCAAAGTTCCGCAGACTGACGTTCAATCGGGTAGCGAAGAAGTCAGTTTGACTTGGTACCTTGACCCTTTGGTTGCCAATTCTGATGGTGTCAAACGTGAAGACTCTGCCAGCGTTGAAACGAATTTGATTGTGCCGCAACCTGCCAGCATTTCAAACCCCACCATGATCATTGAACTGACGGGTCATGTTGTTAAAACGATAAAAACCACAGCAAGGCTTGATATTCGATTTGGTAAAACGTACCACACTGTCTCATGGACATCTGACGACATCAAAGCGGGGAAATTCAAGATTTCGCTGAGGGAGCCAATGCTGGTGGGCGCACTGCCAGATTATTACCCGGTTTCCGCCTTGGCGTTCGTAACCAAGGATGGCACGGACGGAGCCGCCATGATATCGCTTGAGAAGGTCGTGGTCCGATTGGGCGCAGCAGACGCTGCCCAAGCGCAAAAAGACCCGGCCACCTCAGAGGTTACCGGGTCAATATCCGAAGATTAAATATTCAGGATCAGGTCAGTGGCTTGAATGACTGGCGTACAAACAAGCGCCAGCGGCCGTCTTCTTTCTTCCAGGTTTGAACAATACTCAACAGGAAGTTCTGATCTTTGCCTTGGAAGAACACGTCAGCATCAAATGTATGTCGCGCAATGGCCAAATCACCGGATACCCGAATGCTGTGGTCATAAAGCTTAATGGCGTGGAACACTTCCACCTTGTCCACCACGGTTTTCACAAATTCCACTTTTGTCTGCACAACGCCGTTGGCATGTCCAAACGACATATCGTCAGCAGACATTTCCAGCAACCGGGCGCCGTTGCCGTCTACCATGGCTTTGCGATATTCTTCAATTGCTGCAAGCACATCACCGGTGCTGTCGGCCAAGGCCGGAGTGCTTCCAGCTGATGCAACAATCCCAGCGAGCATGGCCAATGAACCGCGCCAAGCCAAATCACGTCTATTCATCGTTTCCAGTCCTTCCAACTCAGTTGGATGAAGAAATAGCGAGGACCAGTTAAGGTCTGGTAAATCTGCGGCTCGCGTAGCGCACTGTTTGCGCGTGCGTCTCATCCACGGGGCTGTATTCCTCCCGCAATTCCTGCCAATGACTCTTGGGAGCCACAACTGAAACGGAAAAAACAACAGTATGTCCACCAATCTGCCCATGGTGCGCTTTGACAGAGTTCAAAAAAGCTATGATGGCGAAACACTCGTCGTTAAAAATCTCAATCTCGAGATTTCCAAAGGTGAGTTTTTGACGATGTTGGGGCCTTCTGGGTCTGGCAAAACAACAACTCTCATGATGTTGGCCGGATTTGAAACGGCAACCCATGGCGAAATCAGCCTGGCTGGAAAGCCCATCAACCTCGTTGCTCCACACAAGCGGGGCATTGGCATGGTCTTTCAAAACTACGCACTCTTTCCACACATGACCGTCGGCGAGAATTTGGCCTTTCCGCTGGAAGTGCGAGGAATGAACAGGGCCGACCGCGAGGCTAAAATCAAACGCGCTTTGGATATGGTGCAGATGGACAGTTTTGCCAGCCGGCGCACCACCCAACTATCAGGCGGTCAACAACAACGCATTGCGCTGGCTCGCGCACTCGTGTTCGATCCTCAACTGGTCTTGATGGACGAACCCTTGGGTGCCCTCGACAAGCAACTGCGAGAACACATGCAATTTGAAATCAAACACTTGCATGATCGTTTGGGAGTTACAGTTGTTTATGTAACTCATGATCAAGGAGAAGCTCTTACCATGTCAGACCGGATTGCAGTGTTCAACGATGGCATCATCCAGCAGTTGGCCACCCCGGCTGATCTTTATGAGCGCCCTGAAAACAGCTTTGTTGCCGGCTTCATTGGTGAGAATAATAAACTGCCGGGTGTGGTTGAAGACATTTCGGCCGGGCGTTGCCTGGTGAAATTGGCCACAGGCGAAGTGATTGATGCAACGCCGGTCAACGTAAGTCAAAAAGGCCAGAAAACGCTCGTATCCATCAGGCCTGAACGGGTTGAACATCAAAGTATCAATGCACCAAGGTCCGCCCACGTGATAGATGCAGAGGTTTTGGAGTTCATTTACATGGGTGATGTTTTTCGCACGCGATTGCGCGTTGCAGGTTCAAATGACTTCGTAATGAAAAACAAAAATGCCCAGGGCGAAGCGCCACTTCGCCCGGGTCAGAAGATCAAGGTTGGCTGGCACCCTTCGGATGCGCGCGCACTCGACCCTTGAAAGCAGCATCTGGCATTTTGGCCGGGAGCCAGAGAAATAAGACAATTGGAATGAAAACATAGGGAGATAAAAATGAAGAAACTACTGATACTTTCAACGGCACTGGCAGGCTTTGCTGTGCAAGCCCATGCCGCTGAATTGACTGTCATGTCATGGGGCGGAGCCTATGGAGCAGCCCAAACTGAGGCCCACGTGAAGCCTTGGGCCGCCAAGAGTGGCTTTGCCGCCAAGATGGTAGACAATGATAACCCTGCTCAACCCATCAAAGCGCAGGTTGAAGCGGGCAACGTCACGGTGGACGTGGCTTCGGTCGAATATGCAGATGCTATTCGTCTCTGCGATGAAGGTGTTCTGGAGAAGATCGACATGGCTTTGTTGCCCGCAGGCAATGACGGAATTGCAGCAAAGGACGACTTCCTTCCCGGTGCTGTGACCGAATGCGGCGTATCGACAGATATTTGGGCTAATGTTTATGGCTATGACTCAACAAAGCTGAGCGGAGACAAAGCGCCCAAAACAGCCGCTGATTTTTACGACCTCGGCAAATTTCCCGGAAAGCGGGGATTGCGCAAAGGCGCAAAGGGTAATCTTGAGTTCGCATTGATTGCCGATGGCGTGCCAGCTGCTGACGTCTACAAGACTTTATCGACGCCGGAAGGCGTTGACCGTGCATTCAAGAAAATGGACACCATTAAAAAAGACGTGGTGTGGTGGGAAGCTGGCGCCCAGCCTCCGCAGCTGCTCGCCGACGGCGAAGTGGTGTTGACTACAGCTTACAATGGCCGCCTTTTTAATGCTGCAATCGGTGAAGGCAAGCCATTCCAAATCGTTTGGGATGGTCAAGTCTATGAAAACGAAATGTATGTCATCCCAAAGGGCGCTCCGAACATGGAGAAAGCCAAGGAGTTCATCGCCTATGCAACATCAACGGATGGTCTGAGGGCGCAAGCGCAGCACATTTCATACGGCCCGGCCCGCAAGTCGTCCATGAAAGACAAACTGATGTTCAAGGACGGCAAGACTGAAATGGCGTCTCACCTTCCAACGGCTGAAGCCAATTTGACGAATGCGCTCTTGTCGGATTTCCAGTTCTGGGTTGATCGTGACGCTGAGCTGAACGAACGCTTCAATGCTTGGTTGGCTTCAAACTAACACATTCATGCCGGGTGCCTGGTTATTTTCATTCTAGGGTTGATCAGTGACAACACAACCGCTCCAAACAGCTGACGGTACGCCGCTTAAAGTGGCATTGGCCCGGGCTCAACGCCGCGCCAAGCTGCGCGCGTTCTTGCTTGTGTTTCCACTGCTAGCCTTTGTGGTGCTGAGTTTCATCGTTCCAATTTTTCAAATGTTGGAACGGTCGGCTTACAACACAATGTTTTCCAAGAATGCGCCAACCCTTGCACAATGGTTCAGCGAACATCCGCAAGGGTCTGAGATTGACGAGTCGGCCTATGTCGCGCTGGTCTCTGATCTTGCCGCCATGCAGAAGGCCAAAACCTCAGGCGAGGCAGGGCTACGCATCAATTTCACTTTTCCAGGCACCGTGTCGCTGTTCAAGGCTGGTGGGCGTGAAGCAGAGAAACTGCAACCGCCTTTCAAAGACAAGATGGTGGCTCTCAATCCCCTTTGGGGTGAGGCACGGTTGTGGGCTTCACTCCGCACCGCCTCATCATCCTGGTCCACAGACTTTTACATGGCGTCGAGTGACAGAAGACGCGCAGCTGATGGAGATATTGAACGCGTTGTGCCTGAACAACGCATCTACGTTTATCTCTTCATCAAGACGTTCATCCTCTCAGGTTTGATCACGTTCATTTGTCTGCTGTTGGCCTTTCCAATTTCGCACTTGCTGGCCACCTTGCCCACGGCAAGAGCAAACCTGCTGATGATCCTTGTACTGCTGCCCTTCTGGTCATCACTCCTGGTGCGCACAACGTCCTGGATGGCCTTGCTTCAACAACAAGGTGTTGTGAACGATGCGCTTGTGGCAATCGGGTTGCTTGCGGATGAAAGCCGCATCCCAATGATCTACAACCAGACTGGCACAATCATCGTGATGACGCATATTCTGCTGCCTTTCATGGTTTTGCCGCTGTACTCTATCATGCGCGTGATCCCGCCAAGCTATGCCCGTGCGGCCCGTTCGCTGGGTGCTTCAAGCTGGACGACATTCCGCCGCATCTACTTGCCCCAAACCTTGCCGGGCATTGCGGCAGGCTCGCTTCTCGTTTTCATTCTGGCGGTAGGTTACTACATCACACCAGCCTTGGTCGGTGGGGCGGACGGTCAGCTAATCTCGAATTTGATTGCGTTCCACATGAGTAAATCGAATTGGTCGATGGCTGCGGCCCTTGCAGCGATTTTGCTG
This sequence comes from Hyphomicrobiales bacterium, assembly GCA_031421835.1. Taxonomy (GTDB): domain Bacteria; phylum Pseudomonadota; class Alphaproteobacteria; order Rhizobiales; family Aestuariivirgaceae; genus Aestuariivirga. The sequence continues at coordinate 7,947 of JANOPL010000038.1, forward strand.
GCTGCTGTTCTGATACTCTATTGGCTCTATGACAGACTGATCGGTATCGATCGTCTGAAATTCGGATGACCTGATGGCCCTTCCAGCCTACACCACACCCCTCGAGCGCATCTGGCATTACGTCTACAAGGCTATTTGCGTGGCCGTCTTCATCTTCTTGATCGCACCGATCCTGATTGTTGTTCCACTGTCTTTCAATGTTGAACCCTATTTCAGCTTTACCAAAGCCATGCTGGAGTTTGACCCCGCCGGTTATTCTCTGCGCTGGTACGATACTCTGTTGACCTTCGGGCTAAATGCGCCGGAAGATGCGGTGCGTGATGGTTCGTGGTGGGGCCAAGTCTGGCGCGAAGCCACTTGGGTCCGTGCGGCCAAAAATTCAATCTGGATCGGATTCTGGGCAACGCTGCTTGCCACGGTACTTGGCACTGTTGCCGCCTTGGGATTATCGCGACCTGAAATGCCCTATCGACGCTTGATCATGGCACTGCTGATTTCGCCAATGATTGTTCCAGTCATCATCATCGCCACAGGTCTGTTCTTTGCTTATTCAGCCGCCTGCATTCCAAACGACAATGCACTGGGTGCACTGCTGGCCCCCTTCCTGTCGCCCAAGGGTTGCCTTGCCAATACTTATCTCGGCGTCATTCTCGCCCATGCCATGCTGGGCATTCCGTTTGTCATTATTACCGTCACAGCAACGCTTACAGGATTTGATCAATCCTTGATCAGGGCGGCGGCGTCACTTGGCGCAACTCCTTCGCAAACATTCTTTAAGGTGATCATGCCACTAATTTTGCCAGGCATTATTTCGGGTGCATTGTTTGCCTTCGTCACATCTTTTGATGAGGTGGTTGCGGTGTTGTACATTGCTGGACCTGACCAACAAACCATTCCCCGCCAAATGTGGAACGGGATTCGCGAGGCCATCAGCCCCGCCATTCTCTCGGTCGCGACGATACTTGTCGTTGTTTCAATATGCTTACTGTCGACGGTTGAATTGTTGCGACGACGCACTGAGAAACTGCGTGGCGTCAAACCGATCTAGGCTTTAGTCTTCTGCAATATCCTCGGCCCAAAGCTCTGGTTTTTCCTTGATGAAGCGCGTCATCAGGGCAATGCATTCCGGGTCGTTGGCCACAATCACTTCCACACCACGAGACCGCAGAAAATCTTCGTTGCCGCCAAATGTCGTGTTCTCGCCGATAACAACACGGGGGATGCTGAATTGTATGATCGTGCCCGTGCACATCATGCAAGGACTCAGCGACGTATAAAGTGTTGTGTCGCGATAGGTTTTCTGGCGTCCCGCTTTACGAAGTGCGTCCATCTCACCATGTGCAATCGGATCACCACCTTGAACCCGTTGATTGCGGCCTTTTGAAACCAATTGCTCGCCACGCGCCAACACTGATCCGATGGGGCAACCGCCTTCATCGAAACCCGCTTTCGCCTCATCATAGGCTTCACGTAAAAAACGCTTGTCGGTGGCGGTGAGCATATTTCAACTCCAGTAGAAGTGTCTAAAAACCCAGCATTGTCAGACGACTAATCGAGGATTGCATTTGCCACAATAGATGCCCCTCGGATTGTGGCTTGTGCGGCGGCCAGCGCTGTTGGCAATTCGACTACGATGTAGTGTCGCGCATCAGTTTCGGCTTCAGATTGCAGCTCGCCGCCTCGTGCAAACTCTGAGGCTTTTGCCAAGTAAGCTGCAGCAATGAATGCAGCGAGGGCGCGCGTATAAAACGTTGCAGCGGAAAGTGCGTTTGCATTGTCGAGTTGCTTGAGCTGCATCGTCAATGATTGCATCTCGGCAGTCAGACGAGCGGCGACACTGTCCCCCGCAATCATGGCCAGCGATGGTTGGCAAGCCAAAAGCATTTCTGCGAGCGCATGACCATTATCCAAGTTCAGCTTCCGGGTGACGAGGTCAATGGCTTGAATACCGTTGGTTCCCTCATAGATCGGCAAGATGCGCGCATCGCGGTAATATTGAGCGACCCCGGTTTCTTCAACAAAGCCCATGCCGCCATGCACCTGAATGGCTGTTGAAGTGACTTCAACGGCAATGTCCGTGGCATAGGATTTCGCCAGAGGTGTAAGCAAAGATGCGCAAGACATCGCCTTCCTTCTTCCCTCCTCATCTTCGGCGCGGGAACTGGCGTCGATCGCGTTGGCAGTCGCCATGCACAGCATCCGGGCGGCGGCGGTTTTGGCCCGCATCTCAATCAACATGCGTTTGACATCAGGGTGATGGATGATTGGGCTTGATCCTTCACTTCCTGGAAGACGCCCTTGTTTTCGTTCGGCAGCAAACAAAAATGCCGCCTGCATTGCCCGTGATGCAAGAGCCACGCCCTGTACCGCCACAAGCGCGCGGGCATTGTTCATCATTGTGAACATGCAATTCAGACCGCGGTTTTCTTCGCCAACCAACCAGCCTTGGGCACCGCCATTGTCGCCATAGACCATGGTGCAGGTGGGTGAGGCGTGGATGCCCATTTTGTGTTCAAGCGAATGACAGCGAAGATCATTTCGGGTTCCATCGGGCAAAAACTTCGGAACCAAAAATAACGAAATGCCTTTGGTGCCTGCCGGAGCATCCTCCAGTCGCGCCAGAACCAGATGCACAATGTTTGACGTCAGTTCGTGGTCACCATAGGTAATGTAAATTTTGTTACCCGTGATGAAGTAGCTGCCGTCTTCAGAGCGCCTTGCCTTGCAGCGGAGATGTGACAGATCAGAGCCCGATTGAGGTTCTGTCAGGTTCATGGTGCCTGACCACTCTCCAGAAACCAGCTTGGGCAGATACCTCTGTTTCAATTCTTCTGTGGCATGAGCAGAGATGGCTTCGATGGCGCCCGTCGTCAACAATGGACAAAGGGCAAATGACAAACACGCCGCATTCCAAATCTCAGTGCAGGCCGCTGATAGCACAAACGGCAAGCCTTGGCCGTCAAAGCGCAGCGGCCCCGTCAGGCTGTTCCAGCCGCCGGCGCACCAGTCCACATAAGTCTCACGCCAACCCGGCGGTGTGATGACTTTATCTTCAACAAGTCTTGCTGGAGCTTGATCACCTATCCAATTCAGTGGTGCCATACGCTCGGCAGCAAACCTGCCCGCTTCATCCAGAATGACTTGCGCATCAGAGGGGGACAGATCGCTGTAAATACTTTCGCCAAGATTACCTGCCGTTTGCATGGCAAGAAGAATGCGAGAAACAGGGGGTTTGTAAGTCATCGAAATCACCCTGCTCCAGGCTCAAGGCGTTTGGTTTTCTTGGTGAAAAATGCCTCCAGTCTTTCCTTGATGTCCGGATTGGTATGCACGGCCATCGCCAGCAGACCTTCGGCAAATAGCCCGTCAGTTGTCGACATATCGTTGATACGGGCGATGCCGGTTGTAATGGCGAAATTTGTGGTTGGTGGATGTGTCGCCACTTGTGCCGCAAGCGCCTTGGCTTTGGCAAGCGCCTCGCCGGATCCGACGACCTCGTGACATAGTCCGATATCCAATCCGCGCTGCGCATCATAGGTGCGGGCTGATAACATCATGTCGACCATGCGCGCGGGCGTTATGATGCGGGCGACACGCACCGTAGCGCCGCCACCCGTAAAAATACCGCGCTGTCCCTCGGGCAAAGCAAAAAATGTCGATGGGTCAGCAATGCGCACATGGGTTGCCGCTGCTAGTTCAAGACCACCTCCAACAACGGCTCCCTGTAGTGCTGCAATCACGGGAATGCCGCTGAATTGAATGATGTCGAAGGTCCGATGCCACGTTTGACACAAAGACAAGAATTCCAGTGGCGTGCGATCTTTGTCATAATGCTCGCGCAAATCGAGGCCGGCGCAAAAATGTGCACCCTTGGCCGCCAACACAAAACTGCGCGTGCCCGCAGGTGGCTTTTGGAACACATCTGCGATTTCCTGCAGCATGACTTCATTGATGGCATTGCGGACATTCTCGCGCGCCAGCGTGACGATGGTCACAGCACCTTCGGTTTCTACAGTGATATATTTTTGCGTCATGTTCAAATTGCCTTTGCGCGTTGGCGCAGCTTGTACTTTTCGATCTTGCCTGTCGATGTTTTTGGCAAGGTTTCAAAAACATAGTGTTTCGGCACTTTGAACCCTGCAAGATATTGGCGAACGAAGGCTTTCAGTTCATCCGCAGTTGCTGAAGCACCGGTTTTCAGTTCTACAAAAGCACAAGGGGTTTCTCCCCATTTGTAATCGGGCTTTGCCACCACGCCAACCGCACTGATTGCGGGGTGGCGATAAAGAGCCGCTTCAACCTCTATCGAAGATATGTTTTCGCCGCCCGAAATAATGATGTCTTTAAAGCGATCTTTTATCTCAATGAATCCGTCTGGATGTTGCACTGCCACATCACCGGAATGGAACAGGCCACCGGCAAAAGCCGCTTCCGTTGCTGCTTCGTCTTTATGATAACCTTTCATGATCGTGTTTCCCCGCAGCATGATTTCACCCATGGTCTTGCCATCCCTCGGCAAAATCTCACCCGTTTGGGTGTCACGAATATCAGCCGTTTCCGCCATCGGAAAACGCACGCCCTGGCGCGCTTTGATCTTGGCACGTTCGGCAAAATCAACATTGTCCCAGTCGTCATGCCAAACCGATTGCACCACGTGGCCATAGGTTTCGGTGAGGCCATAGACTTGCATGACGTTAAAACCCAGCGCTTCAACTTTTTCAAGCACGGCAGCAGGCGGTGGGGCACCTGCAGTCATGGCTTGCACGGTGCGGGGTACCTTCTCCGCTGCCTCAACCAACATCGACAGCACAATTGGCGCTCCCCCAAAATGCGTTACGCCGTGCTGACGGATTGCGTCATTGATGGCTTGGGCTGACACCTGCCTGCAACACACAATAGTGGCGGCAAGGGCGGTCATCGTCCATGCATGTCCCCAACCGTTACAATGGAACATGGGCACGGTGTAGAGGTATGCGGGGTGACCTGAAAGCCCCCAGCCCGCAATGGTACCAAGTGCCATCAGATAAGCGCCGCGGTGGTGGTAAAGAACGCCCTTTGGTTTGCCGCTGGTGCCTGATGTGTAGTTAAGGCACAGCGTTTGCCATTCATCGTCAGGTCTGAGAGGCACGAAATTCTGTGTGTCGGCATTTGTCAAATCCGCGTGGCGAACACTGTTTGAAAGTGCCGTACCCGGTCCGCCCAGATCGATGATTATTGGGGCCTTGTTTTCAATACACTTCAAAGCCGCTTCGGCCAGCGCAGCACATTGGCGATCCAACATCAGAACGCGCGTTTCAGCATGATCAAAAATGTAAGCCACAGTTTCGAAATCAAGCCTGATATTGATGGTGTTGAGAACAGCACCCGCCATGGCGACGGCAAAGTGCGCTTCAAACATTTCTGCTGTATTGGGTGCCAATACTGACACGACGTCGCCCGGTTTCACACCCAGGCGGACGAGGCCTGCTGCCAAACCTAGACAGCGCTGGCGCACTTCAGACCACGTGAAGCGGCGCGCGTCGTCTATCAGCGCCACACGATCAGGATAAACCTCTGCCGTGCGGTCGAGGAAAGACAATGGAGTCAACGGAACAAAGTTGGCGGCGCGGGGGCGGAGATAGGTTGCTTCGCTCATAGGAAAGGCAACTCCACAAGTTTTGCTGCGTTAAGCCCCGAAGCCCGGTGAATGGCAATAGTTTCCCCCACCGATACGGCTGACGAAATCAAAGCAAAACCAATGTTGGCCTTCATGCGTGGTGACCAGACGCAGTTTGTCATCTTTCCAACACTGCTGCCCTTGTGGAAAATTTCTTCCAACCTGAACCCCAGAGGCGCTGGTTTATTGCCTTCCAGAATCACGCCCAATTGATGCCGCTTCACACCCTCGGCTTTGACTTTGCGCAGGGCCTGAATGCCGATCACATCATCAGGGACATCCAGATCAACATACTTGCCCAATCGTACCTCGAACGGATTTGTGTTGTCGTCCGTATCACCTCCTACCGACACCAGACCACTTTCTACGCGTTCGGGTGTTGCGGGCGCACCAGGGCCAATGTCCCAAGGCTTTCCCGCTTCCTTGAAAATGTTCCAAAGCTTGGTGCCTTTGGTCCCGTCTTTCAGGTAGATTTCAAAGCCACCTTGCTTGGACCAACCCGAACGTTGAACAGCAACGGGAATGCCATCAATGACAGCGTCCTTGAACCAGAAATATTTGAGAGCTCGCACCCATTCTCCACAGACGTGGGCCACAACGTCTTCTGCCATCGGGCCTTGCAGCGCCATGGGTGAGACATCGGGCTCGCTGATCTCTACATTCAAGCCGCGTTCTGCTGCAATGGCACTGGCCCAGAACCAGATGTCACTATCTGCAATCGACAACCAATAAAGGTCTTCAGCATGCTTCAGCAAAATTGGATCGTTGATGACAGTGCCCCGATGGTTGCAGAGCGGCACATATTTGCCCTGACCGAATTTGCAAGTTGAAAGATCACGAGGACTGAGAATTTGTGCGAGTTTGCCAGCGTCCGGACCTTTCAACTGGACCTGCCGTTCGACACCCACGTCCCATTGGGACACGCCATTGATCAGCCGCCAGTATTCGGCTTCCGGATTGCCATAGGACGTTGGCATGATCATGCGGTTATAGACATTGGCGGCGACCATGCCTTCCGCTGCGGCTGCTTCAAAAAACGGGGAAGGACGAACGCGGGCAGTTGGGGAAAACGAGAACATCGGCGCCTCTTGGTGTGAATGTTTCAACGTGATTGTCAGTGAATGAGGGCTTGCGTCAAACAACCGTTTCAATGATCATGACAGCGTTTTTGTTATGCATAGGTTGGATATGTGAAATGCAGCCCGAATTCCCACCTCTCATCTGGTTGCGTGCATTTGAAGCCGCAGCCAGACATTTGAGCTTTACGGATGCTGCCCGTGAATTAAACCTGACGCAGGCAGCGGTTTCAAAACACATCAAATCGCTCGAATTGAACTTGCGTCACCAACTCTTCATCCGGCGGACACGCAGTCTGGAGCTCACCAAACTGGGCGAAGCCTATCTGCCGAAAGTCCACGATGCTTTCGAGCGCTTGGCAATTGGAACGCGCGAGGTGTTTGGTAGGCGTCGCTCCCAAGACTTGACGCTGCGGTGTGCGGTTTCATTCGCTGTCAACTGGTTGGCACCCCGACTGCCGCACTTTCTCGATCAACATCCCGGCAGAAACATCAGACTTGTTTCAAGTGTCTGGACCGACGCATTTGACGCTGATGTCTATGATCTCGATATTCAATATGGAACAGGGGACTGGAATGGCGTTCAAAGCCATCGACTGAGTTGGGAAACAATTACGCCTCTGTGTGCACCTGCAATGGTTGACCAGCTAAAGTCCCCGCACGATTTAGGATCACAGCGTCTATTGCATGTGTTGGGCTATCAGGAGGGTTGGGGCACCTGGCTTCGTGCCGCTGGAGCGATGGCTGTCAACCCCGGGCAAGGATTGCAGTTTGATACATCGCTCACAGCTTTTGAAGTGGCCGCGCAAGGCGGCGGCGTAGCGCTCGGTCGACATTCCCTTGCCACAAGGGACCGATCGGCTGGTCGTTTGGTTGCGCCGTTTGCGTTAGAAGTTCCTATCAACGAAGCGTTTTATGTACTGGAACCTGTGGGCCGAAAACTGCACCCCGATGCTGCTGCATTTGTCAGCTGGCTGATTCAAACTGCTGCGGTTGAACACTCGCTCACCGTTGCACCAGTCCATAGATTGCATCGCGCAGGATAACATTGCTGGTCACGGCATCTTGCGCCGCAATTGCAGTCTGAAGTCGATTGTCATCACGCAACTTTCTCACAACCCCACGCATGGCTTCTAAGGTTGCAATATTGGCACTGCATTCCGCGACCGGATCCAAGCCTGTGGTATCCGGAAAGGTGTCAAAGTAAATCGGCCGATCATAGTTGATGTGTTCCAGCACATAAATCAATTCTATGGTCTGGACAGGATGTACAGTTCCTACCATCAGTCCATCATCTCGCTTGGCATAGCCATCGTTCAAGTGCACACCGAAAAGTTTTTTCTTCCTTGCGGCCAAGGCCACAGCATAAGCTGGCATTTCATCCGCATAGAGCACGTGGGCGAAATCAATGGTGACGCCGACATTTTTGCGGCCAATTTCCTGAATGGCCAAGAGTGTTGTGCCAATGTCCGGCATCAGCGCAAAGCTGCGGGGCTCATTGGGTTTGTACTCGATGCTGACCTCACACGTCGGCACGTGGTCGGCCACTTCAGAAATCGCCTCCAGAGTTTGATCCCACAGGCGCGCATAGTCGGCCTGAAACGAATAATCAAAACCATCCTGTCCCATCCACAAGGTCATAAGGGAACCGCCGAGTTCCAGCATTTCGTCAAGGCCGCGTTTGGTCTGGTCAATTGCGAGGCGGCGCAGTTTTGCGTCGGGGTTGGTGAATGCGCCGATCTTGAAACCCGGATCGCTGTAGTAGCGCATGGCAAACCCGTTGACGGATAAGCCCAGCCCGTCAAGATGACGCTTCATTTCTTTCAATTCAACACCTTCAAGGTGGTCCGGAAAATTCAGATCAACAGCGTTCAAACCCGGCACTGTTGCGGCACGCGACAGCAAACCGAATACACCGGGCTGGTCGCTGCTGCCAGCATGCGCCTTTGACCCGCCGATTTTGAAAGAGTTTAATCTTGCGGCGTATTTATAGGGTTTTAAGAGGGGTTGGCTGGTCATAAGATGCACTTCTCACGCGATGCAGTTGTTGTAAAGAATGTATCACCTCAAAGTGCAATAACACCTTTGCGCAAGATGAAGCAGCCGTAGGGACCGGGATCCGATGTGCGGACGATGGCGAAGGAATTCTTCGCGGCTTGGTAAAAGTCAAAACGATCATATGCACCCATGATGACCTTGCGTTGTTCGCACCCATCAATCGTCGTCTGCATTCTGCTAAAAATTGGTACAGTTCCGTCAGGGTCGCCCACCACGCGCATGCGCATGACAGGTTGCTCCACAAATCGATCGAGCGGCATCAACGACAGTATCGCCTCTGTCGCCTTGGGAATGCTACAGCCTGGCAGGTCAATCAATTTTCCATGTGTGGTGTGTTTGGCAATCGTCACAGCGGGATGATTGACATCGCACAGGACGATGTCATCTCCGTGCCCCATCAACATCAGTACATATAAGAGCTCGGCTGAAATGACAGGGTCAATGTGGCGTAACATCAGCAGTCTCCTTAACTGTTACCGCTTACGAACGTAGCGGCATATCTGTTAGCAGATGCGCAAGCGTCAACGAGGGCAACGCCTAGGGCCAGCTCGGCAGCGAGTTTGCCAACAAAACAATCGCCTGCCCCATGAGTAGACACAACGTCTACGGGATGAGCGGCAATTTCCGTTGTTTCAATTTTTGGACCTGCAACCACTAACCCGTCGCCACCAAGTGTAACGATGATGGCATAGTGGAGTGAAATTTGTGCGGCCAAAACCGCCCGGGCTGACTTTCGGTCTGTGACGGACTGACCAAAAATCGCCTCCGCTTCGATGCGATTGACGATGAGAACATCAAGGTTTTGAAGCAGGTCCGCATGGAGCTTTCGCGCAGGCGCGGCATTCAGCACCACTTGAGAGCCATGCTTTTTGGCCGCTCGTGCAGCGGCAATATTTGCGTCTTCTGGAATTTCATTCTGCAAAACGAGAACTTTTGCCCCTCCCAGCTTCGTCATCTCAGACTCAATGGTTGCCGCGTCGATGGCAAGGTTTGCCCCAGACACAATCACGGCACCATAGTCGCCATTGTCCTGCACGATGGCAACGCTCATGCCTGAACCGAGCAGCGGGTCCCTCGCCACGCATGTTTGGTCGACTTGGGCATCAGCCAGATTTGCCAAGAGACTTTCACCAAAAGCATCATTGCCGACGCAACCTATCATGGCGGTACGTACGCCTGAACGTGATGCGTGAACCGCCTGATTGCCACCCTTGCCCCCGCATACCTGGGACCATGCACTTCCCACCATGGTTTCGTCGATGCGGGGAATGGTCAGTGCTTTGACAACAATATCCAAATGCAGACTGCCGCAGACCAGAACGTCGAATTTTGTGGCACTCGTCATCCATACTCCGAGCCAAATGGACTTGTTTCTGACGTTGTCAAAGCTCTGGCTGACTCCGGAGTCAATACCTCACAGCAGGCTGATGGCCTTGTCGGCCAGTGCCATGGTTGGGGCATTGGTATTACCAGAAGGGACAAAAGGCATCGCTGATGCATCGATAACACGTAAGCCCCTTATGCCGCGCACCCGAAGTTTTGTGTCCAAAACCGCCATTTCATCACTATCGACACCCATGCGACAGGTGCCAACAGGGTGCCAATTTGTTTTGACGGTGCGTTTGCAATGTTCGGCGAGATCTGCGTCACTGGTGATTGCGGAACCTGGTAGCAGCTCAGCTGAAATGCGTTGTGCAAGTGGTTGTTGAGCCAGCATGCGCCGTGCAAACTTCAATCCGGCAATTTCAATTTTGATATCTTCGGGATCGGCCAGGTAGTTGTTGTCGATCACAGGGCGGTCAAACACATCGGCAGACCGAAGTTGAACATTGCCGCGGGATTTGGGTCGGAGCAGACACGCATTGATGGTCACGCCATCCTGTGATGTTGCACCTTTGACATCGCCATCCAAATAGACCGACGGCACGCAGTACATTTTCAGGGTTGGGCGGTCTCCACCCTCCGGGTCGATGTAGGCGCAAGCTTCCACGCCGTTGCTTGTCACAGGGCCGGTGCCGAACATTAAATATTGCAATCCATTGCGAATGGCTTTCAGGCCTTTGTCTTCGCCGAAGTATCCGTAGTGACCATTGGTGGCTGCCACCACTGGCACCTCATGATGGTCTTGCAGGTTTTCCCCCACACCTTTCAGATCAACAACTGGTTCGATGCCGAAACTTTGAATGTGCCGGGCGGGCCCGATGCCTGACAGCATCAGAAGCTTGGGCGAGTTATAGGCACCTGCGGCCATCAGCACTTCGCCATCGCAGCGGGCGGTTTTTGTTTGGCCCGCTTGAATGTAGCTGACGCCTACGCATTTCTTGCCCTCAAGAATGAGTTTATGAACTGTGGCGCCCGTCTCAACGCTGAAATTGGGATTGGACTGAATGGGGTTCAAAAATGCCTGCACGCCATTCCAGCGTCGATTTTTGAACGTTGTGTATTGCATGGTGCCAACGCCCGCTTGCTGCGCACCATTGAAGTCAGGGTTATGGGAAATGCCGAGGCCTTGCGCAGCCAGAATATAATCTTCCGTCAACTGGCAGCGGCGACCAACACCTGACACATGCAAGGGACCGCCCACACCGTGCCAGTGGTCATTGAAGTCATGGTTATATTCCATGCCGCGAAAATGTGGGAGCATGTCAGCATAAGACCAGCCGCTTTTCCCGCCCAAGAATTTGTCCCAGTGATCGTAGTCGCTTGATTGTCCGCGCGTGTAAACCATTGCGTTGACCGATGTACCGCCACCCAGAACCGCAGCTTGCCCCACGCCCGGTGCCCTGCCGTTTAAATGTTTCTGCGGCACGGGTTCGTGCATTTCAGTGACGGAACCGCCCTTGACAACAATCATCCACGCTGCAGGCATTGGTAACAGGAAACGCGCAAGGCCAGGTGCTTTTGCAGGCCCCCGTTCCAGCATCAGGACTTTGGCGTTTTTGTCTTTGACCAGTCGCCAAGCTGCCACACAGGCGGCGGAGCCTCCACCCACGATGATGTAGTCAAACGTTGCCGTCACGCGGTCATCACCAGTCCCTGGTCGTTGAAGCGGTGCATACGGTCGGCATGGGGCTTCAAATTGATGCTATCGCCGGGTTTTCCAGCAAACTCACCGGGTGCGCGAACGACCAAACGGCCAATATCACCTGCGTCCACATGCAGGAATGAGTCGGATCCCAAATGTTCAGTGAGCAGAATTTTGCCAGCCCAACCTGCTTTGCCGGCTACAATATCAATGTGTTCCGGGCGAATGCCGACGGTGGTGGCCTTCAGTTTGCCAGCTTCTGCGCCCGTCACAAAATTCATTTTCGGCGAACCGATGAAGCCCGCCACGAACAAGGACGTTGGACGATTGTACAAGTCAAGCGGCGAACCCACCTGTTCGATGTGGCCTTTGTTCAACACCACAATGCGATCCGCCATGGTCATGGCTTCAACCTGGTCGTGGGTCACATAGATGCTGGTTGAGCCTAAATCTTTGTGCAACTGCATGATGAAAATACGCATGTTGACGCGGAGTGCTGCATCAAGGTTTGATAGCGGTTCATCAAAGAGAAAAGCCTTGGGGTTGCGTACAATGGCACGACCAATGGCAACACGCTGGCGCTGACCGCCGGACAGTTGACCGGGCTTGCGGTCAAGATAGTCGGTCAAGTTCAGTGTGGCAGCTGCTTTTGAAACCTTTGCATCGATCTCGCTTTGCGGCATCTTCGCCATTTGCAACGGAAAGCCGATGTTCTTTCGGACACTCATGTGAGGGTAAAGTGCGTAGGATTGAAACACCATTGCCAAGCCACGTTCGGACGGGCCAACAGCCGCGTAGTCTTTGCCTTCGATAACAATTTCGCCCGAAGTTGTGTCTTCAAGGCCCGCTATCATGCGGAGCAATGTGGATTTGCCACAGCCTGATGGGCCTACAAAAACCACAAACTCCCCTTTGTTGATATCAAGATCTGCCCCCGGAATGATTACGGCATCGCCGAACACCTTGCGAACTTTTCTGAGAGAAATATGCGACATTATTTCACTGCTCCGAATGTAAGACCACGTACCAGCTGTCGTTGCGAGAACCAGCCGATGACAAGAATAGGAGTAATGGCCATGATTGATGCAGCAGAAAGTTTTGCCCAGAACTGGCCTTGCGGGTTGGTGTATTCCGAAATCAGAAAGCTCAGCGGCGCGGCACTCTTTGTGGTGAGACTCAGTGTCCAGAAGGCTTCATTCCATGACAAGATGAGACTTAAAAGGCAGGTTGAAACAATGCCTGGAATGGCCATGGGCGTGAGTATGCGAACCAGTTCACTCCACAAGCCCGCACCATCCATGCGGGATGCCTCAAGAATCTCAACCGGAATTTCCTTGAAGTAAGTGTAGAGCATCCAGATCATGATGGGCAGGTTGAACAGCATCATCAACGGCACCATGCCCCAATGGCTGTCAAAGATTGTGTACTCACGCAGGTCGAGGCCATGGCCCCAGTCCTTGAAGATCAGACCGTTGCGGTTGAAAATCAGGAAGATGGGCACCAGTGCGCCTGCTGGCGGCATCATCTTGGTGGAGAGAATCCACAGCAGTGAGTCTTGCGTGCGCCTTGTCCAGACCCAGATGGTGGGCGGGATGATCACCATGAACAACAGGAAAAAACCAAGCCAGGCGTTGGTGACGACCCAACCTTGGGCATAGAGAACGAGGCAGGCCACTGCTGCCGTGCCCAGCACAATACCAAGCCACGTAATGCCGGTGAGTTTGCTCGCATGCTCGGCCCGTGGCGCAAACGCCATTGACCATGCGGCAGGTACAGCGAAAATGAGACCGAGGAGCGTAGACAGTCCGGCGATAATAATCGTGTTGATGAGGTAGCCGACATAATCGGAACGGCGTTGCACCTCGGCAAAATTTTCCATGGTCCAAGGCGACACAAACAAGGTTTGCGGCAGGGAATAAGCGTCAGACTCGGACTTGAAGGCTGCAATGGCAGTCCACAAGATCGGGAAAAACATGAGGAGGCCAATTGTCCATGCGAGAAGACCGATAAGCCGTGTCCGGGTGGGAGAGGTTTTCATGGCCATGATCTAGTTTTCCAGATTTTTGCCGACAAGGCGCACGAGGAAAATTGAAACGATATTGGCCAGCACCACCGCGATAAGGCCACCTGCTGCGGCTGCGCCTACATCATTGGCGTTATTCAATTGTGAATACACGAGATACGTCAGGTTGCCGGCTAATCCGCCGGTGCTGGTCACTTTAATTTCCGCGAACGTATTCATCAAAAAAATGGTCTGGATCAAAATGACAACCGTGATCGGACGGGAGAGATGGGGCAACACGATATGACGGAAGTACGCCCAGGACTTTGCTCCATCCATCGAAGCAGCATCTTTTTGCTCGGAATCGAGGGATTGCAAAGATGTCAACAGGATGAGAGCCGAATATGGCAGCCATTGCCAAGCGACAATCATGCCAACAGAAAACAGCGGGATCGAACCGAACCAATCAAACGGCTGCGTCACGCCGAACCAGCGTTGAATCTCGGCGAACAATCCGAACACCGGATGCATGATCAAGTTCTTCCAGACCATGGACGACACCGTCGGCATGATGAAGAAGGGAGAAATCATCAGCACACGGACAATACCGCGCCCCCAGAATGGTTGATCAAGCAAAATGGCAAGACCTACGCCACCCACCACCGTGGTTACGATGACGCCGCCAACAAGAAGGAACGTGTTGATGAGATTCTTGAGGAAAAACGGATCCTTCATGAAGTAGTAGAAATTGTTCCAACCAAAAAAGCGCACAGCGTCTGGGTCCTGCAAGTTGTAGCGCAGGAAGGCGAAGTAGAAAACCAATGCCAGGGGAATGAAGGCAAACCCCGAAAGAATGCCAACAGAAGGTGCGAGAGCCCATTTGGCAACGGCTTGAGATTGTCTTGTCGCCATATCAATTGTTCCAAATCGATGAAGTTGTCAGCCTAGGGGAAGTGGAAGTAGAAGTCCGAGATATTTCCATTTCTGCGCGGCAGACGAAAAAGGCCCTCCCCACGATCATAGCGGAGAGGGCCCTCGGGAGGAAGATTACTTGATGTAACCAGCCTTAGTCATCTCGTCAGTTGTGTAGGTCTGGGCCTGTGCGAGTGCATCGTCTGCAGTCATTTGGCCAGCCAGAGCTGCCGAGAAAAGTTCGCCAACTTTCGTTGCAATACCTGCGAACTCAGGAATGGCCACGAACTGTATGCCAACGTAGGGCACGGGTTTTACCGATGGCTTTGTTGGGTCAGCAGCATTCATTGAGTCCAGTGTCATTTTTGCAAACGGCACTTCGAGGTATTTTGGATTGTTGTAGAGCGATGTGCGTGTTCCGGGAGGCACAGCAGCCCAGCCTTCTTTCGAAGCGACGAGATCGCCGTAACCTTTCGAAGTTGCCCACGAAACGAACTTCTGTGCGGCATCGACTTTCTGCGAACCTGCAGGGATCGCGAGAGCCCAAGCCCAGAGCCAGTTGGCGCGCTTGCCGAGGCCCTTGTCTGGCGCGAGCGTGAAGCCAACTTCTGCGGCAACTGATGAAGCCTTCGGATCGATCACGAAGGAACCAGCAGCTGTTGCGTCAGACCACATGCCGCATTTGCCGGATTGGAACAACGCAAGGTTTTCAGAGAAACCGTTGCCTGATGCACCTTCTGGACCTGCTTCTTTCATGATCGAAAGATAGGTGTTGAGCGTGTCTTTCCACTCTGGTGAATCAAACTGTGGCTTCCAGGATTCATCGAACCAACGGGCACCGAAGGAGTTGGACATGGCAGTGATAAAGGCCATGTTTTCACCCCAGCCTGCCTTACCACGCAAGCAGATGCCGTTCACGCCGTTGGCGCGATCAGTCATTTTCTTGGCAGCATCAAGGATGAAGTCCCATGTCGGTGCGTCTGGCATTTCGAGGCCAGCCTTTTTCATCAGATCCTTGCGGTACATGACGAATGAGGATTCGCCATAGAAAGGAGCCGCATAAAGCTTGCCATCGGCAGACAGACCACCTGACACGGCTGGCAGAATATCTGCTGGATCATCAAGACCCTGCAGTTCTACGAGCCAGCCTTTTTTGCCCCAGATTGGGGTTTCGTACATGCCGATGGTCAACACATCATATTGACCACCCTTGGTCGAAATGTCCGTCGTCACTTTTTGACGGAGGTCGTTTTCTTCCAGTGTTACCCAGTTCAACTTGATGCCGGGGTTCTTGGACGTGAAATCGTCCGTCAGGCCTTGCATGCGGATCATGTCGCCGTTGTTCACAGTGGCAATGGTCAGTGTTACGTCTTCAGCCAAGGCACTGGTGGCCAAGGCAGCAAACGCGAAGGCGCCGAGTACGCCTTTTACGATTGTTTTCATTTCGTGTAGTCCTCCCAAGTGGTTGTCGAGGGCTTTTGCCCACGACCAGAGAATAAGTCACAATTTTACGCCGCGAGAGTCAAGCGGAATTCGTTGCTGCAATGCACAACTTGTATTCAGAAAACACATATAAACTATTGTTTTTAAACAATTAAAGTCATATTTGGGCAAACGCTCACTATTTGAGCAATTGTTCTGCCATTGCTTCGTTGGTGATCAGACCGTTGACCAGTTTGCCCGTTATGGCACCTTTGATGGCCTTGAATCGGCCAGCAGCCATGGCAACTCCGACGATTCTTCGTTTGGCCGGCATATCAACAGGAACACTGAGCACCCTGTCATTTACCAGGCCTTCAATCAGTTTGCCGGAGGCGTCAAAGCTCCAACCAGTGATCTCGCCCACCGCACCAGCCTTCACCATTGCACGCAGTTCATCGGGACGTACAAAGCCATCCCGCAAGAGGGCTGCTGTTTCATCAACGGTCCCGATCCCCACAAACGTGACATCGGCTTGAGCCGCAAGATCCATCACATTGCGTAAGGATTTTTGCTGAACGAGAAGGTTTTTTTCATGCACTGTTGCGGCAATGACGGGAAACGGCATGGGATAGTGTGGCGCTCCCACCCGGTCTCCCACACGAGAAGAAACTTCGAACACTGTGGCGGAGCCATCGGGTGCGATGTTGCCAACGATAGAAACAATCTTGTGCTGGGGACACTCCATAGGGCTGATTTGCTCCGCAACTGCACGGAGGGCCCGACCCGTGCCCAGACCAACAATGACGGGATGGCGCGAGACGAGATAACGTTCCATCTCAGCTGCCGCCGCCTCAACAATCCCCAGTGTTTCAGAATTGGATGTGGGATCGGCAGGAACGACCTCGCAGCTATCAAGGCCATAGGCTTCCTTGAGCCTGCCCGACAATTCCAGACAGCGCCCCAATGGATGATCAAACCGGACTTTGACCAAGCGCTCCGACACTGCAAGCGACACAAGGCGCTGGGCTGTTTGCCGTGATACGCCAAGTTTTTTTGCGATCTCGTCTTGGGTGTTTCCAGCGATATAATAGAGCCAACCTGCCCGACCTGCATGATCCAAGCGCTCTTTTTCAGGATCGGGTTTTCGGGCCACGGCTCTTGTCCTCTGTGCAATCTATGGTGCTACACCGCCGTCATGGCAAAGGCCAGACTCTCGAAACAACTGCAAAACTTCGGCCATATCCTGAACAACGCGGTCTACAAGCAGCTCAGGCGGCAGAATTTGTCCGGCCTTCACGTGCGAGCCGCCAGCAAAATGCCACACCGTCATACCGGCAGCCCGTGCCGCACGCACCCCCATTTCGCTGTCTTCGAGAACAAGGCAGCGAGCAGGAGCAACGCGATGGGCCGAAGCTGCATACAAAAACAGATCGGGGGCCGGCTTTGCATTTTTGACAACAGCAGCGGAGTAAACATGCGCACCAAAATGCTTTTCAAGCCCGCAAACTTTCAAGGAAAAATCAAGCCGAGGCGGAATGGAACCTGATGCCACGCAGTTTTGCACCCTTAATGATTGCAAGACCAACGCTACTCCAGCCATGGGTTTGAGGTCAGTCGCAAATAGCCTGTTCAAACTTATAAAATAGTCAGAGGCAAAATTGGCGGGCAGATCACACCCGGTTCGCGCTTTAAGTTGAGTGGCCGCAGATGCAAAACTTCGGCCCAGAAACTCGGCTCGGAACTGTTCAAGATTGAGATCGATACCCAAATCCGCCAGTTGCCGCATCAACACTTTGGCGCTTAACATTTCACTGTCGACCAAAACACCATCGCAATCAAAGATCACAAGGTCATAGTCTGGTGAAGTTTGAGGCATGGGAATTCAGATGCCCAACTTCACCGTCGGTTTTGATTGCGCGAGCGTGAGCCTGCGCTGGGCATTGCGCATCCATGGCACGTCGGGTGCATCCCAGTTGGGGTCTTTGCCGCAGACCAGATCAAAGAAAGCCACCGCTGAGGCCGGACTTTCAATGGTGTTCTCCTTGAAGGAATCCCAGAAAGCCGGGTCATCCGCCAAGCCTTCGCCAGACAGTTCATCCTCGCCCATTTCCTTCAGGATCGCCGATGCGACAGAGAGGCAGAAGCTGGTGTAGGCATACCCTTCAGGCCAGCGGGCCAAAACATGGTCTTTGGGTACGGCAGGTGCTTCGGGTGTGGGCAAGGCTTGCAACGGCTTGGCGTCGACCAATTCCTTCAACATCAAACCTGCGGCATAAATGACAAAATCATGGCGGTTGGCGTCGGCCAGGTGCTTGGTGGCATCGAAGCGTTCACGCCACCTGGCAAAGGCTTGCGCCAGTGCGGCATGATCAACGTGCGGACTGAGGCCTGAGTCCTTGAACAGCAGATCCAAATTGCGTTCAAAGCTCTGTAAAATTGTACGAAATCGCCGCGCCTCATGGGTGAGATCAGTTTTTCCTGCCATTTCAGTTTTAAGGGGTGTGCGCATGTTTGACCTGTGACGCTATCATCGCTTGACGAAGCTGCGGCTGCAAGGTTCAATTTGTCCCATGACAATTGCGATCCGATCCGCCGATTCATTCACAGCCCATGCCGTGTGCATGGCGGCGGGCGTGCGTGACAGTTTGCGGACTGCGCAGTTTTATATCCGCGACCTCTCCCATGCCGACGGACAGGCTACCCAAGCCGCGACCTTTTTATCACGTTTCGTCGGGCGCAGTGCCAGGCTGATTGATGCCATGCTGTCGAAAGCTGCGGATATTTCCGTCCGTCTTTTGGTGCCGCAATGGCGGGATTTACCTTCACCCTTTGCACCGGGCATGCGCGGCGAAGTGCTGGAAGCAATCCGGCAGAACCGTTTGGTGTTGACCTCTGCCTTCACTGTTTACTTTTTCCGCGCGGCCAAACACATTTTGCAGAATGGGACAGAAGGTCCGTTTCTGGTACTCGAGCACCGGATCGATGCCGCTCGCCGCGTGATGGCTGAAACGCCGTCGCAGGATGGTGAAGAGCCGACCACAGTGCTGGCACGGGCCATGATGCATTTGGTTGCATCTGACCCGATTGCGCGGGCGGGCCGCCCAAAAGCCCAGTTCGGATTTCTGGCAAGTGCAGACAAAAACTTGGGCGTAATAGCGGCAGCTTGTGTTGCTTTGCTGATTGCCGAAGACGGAAAGCCCATTGAATCGCTTAATGAAAACGAGTTTTTCGCGATTGCAGGTGCCCTGCTGGCACCTCGCTTGCCCGATATGCAACAGGCCGTCGAAAACCGGGATGTCGCAGGCTTGGCCAAGGCCTTAAAATCAGTGGGTGAACTCTACTGAGCCACATCAGAATAGTGATACTTATTGACATTGCGCTGCATAATGTTTCATTAGTCTGACCACTCAGCCATTCTGAAGAGACCCCCATTGATGTCTGCTGCCCCTGTAACAAAATCCTCCAAAAAGGGCAGCAACGCCCGACCGTTTTATTCCAAACACACGAAGGAACAGTTGCGACAGGCGCTGAAACGCATGTGGCTGATCCGCCGTTTTGAAGAAATGGCAGAAGACTCGTATATTCGCGGCCTGACCCATGGCACCATGCATTTATCGATCGGGCAGGAAGCATCCGCTGTGGGGATCTGCATGGATTTGACCGACAAGGACTACATCACTTCCACCCATCGCGGGCACGGCCACTGCATTGGCAAAGGTGCTGAAGTCAAATACATGTTCGCCGAATTTTTCGGCAAGGAAGAGGGTTATTGCCGGGGTCGGGGAGGCTCAATGCACATTGCTGACGTCGCCACTGGAAATTTGGGCGCCAACGGTATCGTTGGCGGTGGCTTGCCATTGGCGACGGGCGCTGCACTCGCCATCAAGCAGCGCAAGGGCAAGGATGTTGCGGTGTGTTTCTTTGGCGATGGTGCCAACAATGAAGGTGCATTTCACGAATCCCTGAATATTGCCGCCGTCTGGAAACTGCCGGTGATTTATGTGTGTGAAAACAATCAATATGGCATGTCGGTTTCAACCGAACGCTCAACGGCTGTGAAGGATGTTGCCACCCGTGCGATTGCCTACAACATGCCAGGCGTGGTGGTTGATGGGAACAACATCGCTGAGGTCAATGAGGCTATGATGGTGGCGATGGAACGGGCGCAACGGGGCGAAGGCCCATCACTGATCGAATGTAAAACCTATCGCACACGCGGGCATTCACGCTCTGACCGCAACAAGTACCGCACCAAGGAAGAGATTGAGGAATGGAAGCTCAAAGACCCCATTCCAATGTTTGAGACGGAATTGCAGGGCCATGGTGTGCTCAATGAAGAAGAAGTGCAGGCCGTGCGCGATGAAGTTGAAAAGGACGTGGCCGACGGCTTTGCTTTTGCGCAGGCCGGAACCGATCCTACGTTGGACTCGGTTTTGCGTGACGTTTACACTGTTGGAGGCGCGGCATGAGTGCGCGTGAACTCAGTTTCGCCCAAGCCATCAACGAGGGCTTGGCGCAGGCCATGGAAGCTGATGAGCGGGTCTTCATCATGGGGGAAGACATTGGGGTTTACGGTGGTGCTTTCGGTGTGACGGGTGACCTTGTGCATCGCTTTGGCGAAGACCGCGTGCGCGATACGCCCATTGCAGAGCTGGGTGGTGCTGGTGTGGCCGTTGGAGCTGCCGTTGCCGGTGCACGGCCGGTTTATGAATTTCAATTCTCAGACTTTGCCACACTTGCCATGGAGCAAATCGTCAATCAGGCTGCCAAGATGCGCTATATGCTGGGCGGCAAGGCTTCGGTGCCCGTGGTGTTTCGCATGCCGTGTGGCTCGGGCACGGGGGCTGCGGCACAGCACTCGCAATCCCTCGAAGCATGGTTTGGCCATGTGCCTGGTTTGAAGGTGTTGCAACCCTCAACGCCTGAGGATGCAAAGGGCATGCTGCTGGCAGCAATAGATGACCCGGACCCTGTGCTGATTTTTGAACACAAGCTGCTCTATAAAATCAAAGGTCATGTGCCTGAGGAAATGTATCTTACGCCCATCGGCAAGGCTGTTGTCAGACGCGAAGGGGCGGATGCAACAGTAGTGGCAGGGGCCATCATGTTGCACAAAGCACTGGAGGCAGCAGAGATTTTGGCTGGCGAAGGCATCAATCTGGAAGTGATCGATCTGCGTTCCATCCGCCCCATCGATGGAGCCACCATTATCGACAGCGTCAAGAAGACCACGCGTCTGGCTATTGTTTACGAAGGCGTCAAAAGTTTTGGTGTCGGCGCTGAAATCTCCGCGCTCATCGCTGAAAGCGAGGCCTTTGATTATCTCGATGCACCCATTTTGCGCATGGGTGGTTCCGAGTCACCCATCCCCTATAACCCCAACCTGGAAAAGGCTGCTGTGCCGCAGGTCGATGGTATCGTCGAGGGCTTGCGCAAATTGGTCAAGGGCGGGTTCTGAACCATGGCTGTCGAGGTGATCTTTCCAAAAGTTGATATGGACATGGACCAGGGTTCCATTTCCAAATGGCATGTGAAAGACGGCGACACCGTCAAAAAAGGGCAAGCGGTTTTTGAAATTGAAACCGACAAGTCCGCCATGGAAATCGAAGCGCCGGGTGATGGCGTGATCAAATTGTCAGGCATAACAGAAGGCTCATCGGTGAACATCGGCACTATAGTGGCGATGATTTTTGGTGAAGGGGAAGCGGTAAAAAACTTCTCCAACTCTTCCGTCACCCCGGCGAAAGCCGGGGCGGGGCTTGTTGCAATTGCCTCCGAAGCAAAGCCCGATCCCGGCCTTCGCCGGGATGACGAGGTGAAGGGGACCGGTGTGAGGGCCACACCACTGGCGCGCCGTTTGGCCAAACATGCGGGCATTGCGCTTACGTCTCTCGTTGGTTCTGGACCGCGTGGCCGCGTTACGGCTGTTGATGTGAAAGTTGTAAAAACTCAAAAACCTGAAATTGCCGCCACATTGGCATCAGGCATGGACACAGCTGCGGTCAAGGCACTCTATCAAGATGGGACCTACGATGTGAAGCCGTTGGACGGCATGCGCCGGACCATTGCCCAGCGGCTTGTGCAGTCGAAACAGACCGTGCCACATTTTTATCTGTCAGCCACCTGCACCATCGACACCTTGATGGCAACACGTGAACGCTTGAATGTAGCTGCTCCGAAATCTGCCGATAAGTCGCCGCTTTACAAATTGTCGATCAATGACTTCATCATCAAGGCCATGGCTGCTGCGCTACAAAAGGTTGCAGCCGCCAACGTCACATTCACCGACGACGGCATTCTTCAACACCGCAGCAGTGACATTGGCGTGGCTGTGTCCGTTGAAGGCGGCTTGTTCACACCCATCATTCGAAGTGCTGAAACCAAATCACTCTCAACCATCTCATCTGAAATGAAAGCGCTTGCCGCCAAGGCCCGCGGGCGCAAATTACAGGCCCATGAATACCAAGGTGGAACTTCGGCGATTTCCAACCTGGGCATGTTTGGCGTTGAACAATTCACTGCCATCATCAGCCCGCCCCACGCCACCATTCTCGCTGTGGGAACGGCAGTTGAACGGTTCATCCCCGTCGATAAGAAACCAGTTTTGGCCACACAAATGACAGTCACCCTGTCCTGCGATCATCGTGCCGTTGACGGTGCAGTCGGAGCTGAATTGTTGGCGGCATTCAAAGCGCTGATCGAAGAACCCGCCTTGATGTTGGTTTAATCAACCACTTCGCCGGGATAGACACCCCAGAGTTCTGTCTGCAAGGCATAACCTTCATAATCATCCGTGGTGACATAGCACCATTGACCCGAGCAGCTTTCAATTTGCGCGATGGCACCGGGGGAAAGTTTTGCAATAGTACCACTGCGCGCAGTTTCACCGTTGTGAAGATCGACTGATTTTTCCTTGTTCCAGTCTGGTGCCATGGCAAAGCGGCGGCCGGACAGCATTTGTTGGAGGATCCAGCCTTCTTCACCTTGGCTGTCGCGTATTTTGCGCCAGTTTTCAAATTCGGCCGTGACTTCAACCGGCATACCCTTGCGTTGAAACACCCAAGCCACCTCATGGCTGCTGGAGGGGCCTTTGCGGACATTGACCTTGTTGGCCTTCAACGTCAGAAAACGGGGGATCGGAAAGCCCGAGGGTCCCAATTGCACTGGGGCTTGATCGAGGGAAGCCGTCACGTCACCGGCCCCACCCCTGATGACTTCGCCGCCGCGCAAGCCCTGTACCATCCAGAAACTGGCCGCCGTACCCAGCAACAAAACGGCGACCGCCCCATGCACGGGCCGCAAACGGCACTTCATGGCGACCCATATGCGATCAATTTGGCGGGCTGTTGAAATCAGGGCGAAGGACATCAGACTTGCTTTTGGGGTTGCAGCGAGGGCTGGCCAGCGACTAGACAGAGGCGTGCAATAGCGCGACCCTTGCCCTGTTTCCGGCCACCTGCATTGGTGCCTGTTCAAGGTTAAGATTGCGTTGATTTCGATGAATTGAGAGCTGACTTGACCAAAGCTGAGGCCAAACCACAGGTGGTGATTACACGGAAACTGCCGGATGTGGTTGAGACCCGCATGGGCCAACTTTTTACGTGTGAGGTCAACGCTTCCGACAAACCCTTCTCAAAGTCCGATCTGGTGGCTGCCGTACGCCGCGCTGATGTGTTGGTGCCCACCATTACCGACCGCATCGATGACTTTGTGATTTCCCAGGCAGGTCCGCAGTTGAAACTTATCGCCAACTTCGGAACAGGCCTTGACCACGTTGACGTCTCGGCTGCTCTGGCGCGTGGTATTACCGTGACCAATACGCCGGGCGTGTTGACAGAAGATACCGCCGACATGACGCTGGCCTTGATCATGGCTGTGTCACGGCGGATCATTCAAGGGGCTGACAGTTTGCGATACGGCCAATTTACCGGCTGGAGCCCCACATGGATGTTGGGATCAAGGCTGAAAGGCAAAAAGCTCGGCATTATCGGCATGGGACGCATCGGCACTGCAGTGGCAAGGCGGGCCAAAGCCTTTGGTCTTGAGATTTTTTATCATAACCGAACGCCAGCCCATCCGAAGATTGTTGCTGAGGTTGGTGCGCAATATTGTGAAGGGCTCGATGCGCTGTTGGCCCGTGTCGATATTCTTTCAATCAACTGCCCGCATACGCCCGCGACTTTCCATCTGCTGTCGGCGCGGCGCTTGAAGTTGTTGAAGCCAACCGCAATCGTTGTGAACACGGCGCGGGGTGAAGTGATTGATGAGGCAGCACTCATTCACATGCTTGAGGCGGGAGAATTGGCTGGCGCGGGATTGGACGTGTTTGAACATGAGCCTGCCGTTGACCCCCGTTTATTGGCATTGAAAAATGTCGTTCTGCTGCCGCATATGGGTTCAGCCACGCTGGAAGGCCGCGTTGATATGGGCGAAAAAGTCATCATCAATATCAAGATGTGGGCGGATGGACACAAGCCGCCTGATCGCGTCTTGCCGGGCATGCTTTAGCGCTGTTCACAATTATCTGATACAGCCCAGCCAAAGCGTGATCGCAATTCGCACGGGATTTGCGTAAGACAAACCAAATATTCTGGAGAACATTTCATGATCACGCGCCGCCGGTTGCTCGCCACCTCACTTGCCACAACAGGGTTGCCGTTGTGGTCGCGCAGTGTCGTGGCCGCTGATTTTTCGGCCGTTGAAGCAGAGGCCAAAGGCCAGACAGTCTATTTTAATGCCTGGGCGGGGTCTGACACCATCAACGCGTATATCGTCTGGGCTGGCGAACACATGAAGACTCGCTATGGCGTGACGGTCGAACATGTCAAAATCACTGATACTGCTGAGGTGGTCAAACGTGTCCGTGATGAAGTGGCAGCAGGCAAAACAGATGGTTCCGTTGACCTGGTCTGGATCAACGGTGAGAATTTTCGCGCTCTGAAAACAGACAAGCTTCTGTTTGGTCCATGGTCAGAGAGCTTGCCGAATTATGCGTTGGTAGATGTGGAAGGCAAGCCCACGACGCGTCAGGATTTCAGCGAGGCTGTTGAAGGTTTGGAAGCGCCGTGGGGCATGGCGCAGCTTACTTTTTTTGCTGATGGCGCAAAAGTTTCGACACCCCCACTCAGCATCATTGAGTTGATTGCTTATGCCACACAAAATCCTGGACGTGTGAGCTACCCCGCACCACCTGACTTTCATGGCACGACTTTTCTGAAGCAAGTGCTATTAGAATCTGCTCAGGACCCCGGTGTTTTTGCTAAGCCCGGCGACGAAATTGAATTCAAAAAATATGAAGATCTGTGGGCGGCTTCGTTGGATGAGTTGCACAAGGTGAGTTGGCGCGAGGGAAAACAGTTTCCGAAGGCACAGGCAGACGTCACCAACATGGTCGCAGACGGCGAATTGAACATCGGTATTACTTTCAATCCCAATGAACCGGCAAACCTCGTGGCTGCAAGCCGCATGCCTGCTTCAACAGTAGCGTGGCAGCACCGCAACGGCACCATTGGCAATACGCATTTTGTTGCAATCCCCGCCAACGCAAAAGCCAAAGCTGCCGCACAGGTGTTCGCGAATTTCCTGTTGTCACCGGAAGCGCAGGCGAAGAAAAATGATCTGAAAGTCTGGGGTGACCCCACAGTGCTTGCGATTTCAAAACTGACAGCAACGGATGCGCAAATGTTTACGGCTTCTGCCGCACCTGGCAGCGTGACGATTCCTGGCCCTGCTCTGCTGGAGCCGCATGCTTCCTGGGTCGGATTGCTCGAAAGCGCGTGGCTGAGACGTTACGGCAAGGGTTGATGCACAATCGCACTGCTCTTTGGGGTGCCACACCTCTGGCATTGTTGTTTGCAGTGCCGCTGGTTTTCAGTTTGCTCTTACTTGCGCCTCGGCTTTTGGATGCGAAGAGTTTTGACGCTCTGTTCCAACATCCACAATTCTGGGGCGGACTTTCTCTTACGCTGATTACAGGGTGTGTCAGCACGATTTTGGCACTGTTGTTTGCAGTGTTAATTGTGATGGGCGCCTTGTCAGCATTTCGCAGAAGCAACGCCCTGTTTTTAGCGATACCGCATTTGGCTCTGGCTCTCGGCCTGGGATTTGTAGTTGCTCCGACAGGACTTTTGGCGCGCGCGTTTGTGGGCGGCAGTTCGCCGCCTGACTGGCAGATGGCGCAGGACCCGGCAGGTGTGGGATTGATTGTGGCACTGGTGCTGAAAGAAGCCCCATTCCTGGTTTGGGCAATGAGCAGCGTTTTATACGGTAACGAGTTGCGCCAGCGCTTTGAACAGGAGGCGCTGGTTGCCCGAAGTCTGGGCCACGGACCGCGCTCGACGTTCTTCAAGATTATACTGCCACAAGTGCTGCCTCGTATCATTTGGCCGCTGGTGGCAGTGTTCAGCTATGGCATGACCGTGGTCGATATGGCGCTGGTCATCGGACCCGCTCAACCGCCAACACTGGCGCAGTTGATCTGGACTGACTTGAATGATGGTGAAGTCTTTGCCAACGCGCGTGGAGCAGCGGGAACAATTTTCCTGAGCGCCGTCTTGATGCTGCTTTTAACTGTGGCGTGGTTGACGTGGAGCATCCTGCGTCCATTAATAAGATCTGTAATGACGCGTCCCGCCGCAATTGAACGGAACACCGCCTTTATCAGTTCCCTCATCGCTGGCTTGTGGTTGGTCGTTTACGCGGCAATCGTATTTGCCCTGTTCTTGCAGTCAGTGTCTCAATACTGGCCTTATCCGCTGCTTGTTGCGAATGATTATTCGCTCAAAGCCTGGAGCACCGCTTTGACCAATCCACAGCCACTTTTCACCAGTTTGGTGTTGGGTGTTGTGACTGCAGGCTTATCGCTTCTGGCAGTGGTGTCCTGGCTTGAAACCCAACCCTCTCAGCGCGACCGCTTGGTTTTGCCGCTCGTACTTGTCATGCTGTGTGTACCAGCACTGCTGGTTTCACTTGGACAATATCGTTTGTTGTTACTGTTGGGTTTAACGGGCACGTGGAGTGGGCTTTTATTCGCACACCTGCTGCCGGTGATGGCTTATGTGTTTATTATTTTGCGCGGGTCTTATCGTGGATATGATCAGCGATGGCAGGCTGTGGGCTCTGGATTGGGGGTAGAACGGATCAAATTTTTGCGCCTCGTAAAATGGCCGATGTTGAAGGCTCCGTTGCTTTCGGCTCTGGCCGTTGGTTTTGCTGTGTCGGTTGCACAATTTGTGCCGGCGCAATTGGCGGCGGCGGGGCGGTTCTCAACGCTGCCCATGGAGGCTGTCACTTTGAGCAGTGGCGGTAACAGGGCTTTGATCTCCACTTATGGATTGTTGTTGATGCTTTTACCCCTCGTGGGCTTTGGCTTTGCAGCTTGGTTTTCAAGATCTCGGTGGGACAATGCTTGAGCTGCGTGATTTCGCACTGTCCCTGAAAGGTCGCGTGCTGTTGCAAGCTTTCACCCTCACTGTCGAGGCAGGCGAAGTTGTTACACTGATGGGACACAGCGGCTCGGGCAAAACTTCGTTGTTGTCTTATATCGGCGGGGATTTAAGCACTGCATTTGAAGCGTCGGGGCATGTCATGCTCAACGGTGTTTCCGTGCAAAACTTAGCCGCGGAGGCAAGGGGGATTGCGCGCCTGTTTCAGGACGACCTGCTGTTTCCGCACATGACTGTTGGTGAAAACCTGTTGTTCGCGGTTCCACGCATGCCGCAGACTGAGCGCCTTGCAATGATGCGCACAGCCCTGCAAAGGGCAGAGCTTGAAGGCTTTGAAAACCGTGCGCCACACACGTTGTCGGGCGGGCAGCGGCAACGCGTGGCGCTGATGCGGGCCCTGCTGGCAAAGCCCAAAGCCATTCTGCTGGATGAACCTTTCAGCAAACTCGATCAATCTTTGAGGCAACAAATGCGTGCTTATGTTTACACTCACATTACAGCGCGAAACATTCCGGCCTTGCTCGTTACCCATGACCGTGATGATGCGCCCAAAGGTGGACGTGTGTTTGAGATCTCAACGGTTGGGGAGCTGGACCGTGTTTGACCGTCAATTGTTGGCACTCACCAAGCCCATGGTAAACCGCATTGCGAAAGCGTTGCACGACGTTGGCATCTCCGCCAATCAAGTGTCGCTTTCAGGATTTGTTTTTGGTGTGACGGCGGCTGCATTGATCGCCCATGGCAACATCTGGATCGCCATCATACCACTACTTCTCAACCGTCTGCTTGATGGACTGGACGGTGCAGTCGCGCGCCACTCGGCGCCGACGGATCGCGGTGCTTTTCTTGACATTACGTTGGACTTTCTATTCTACGCTGCGGTGCCGTTGGCCTTTGGTTTTAGCGATCCTGCCAACAACGCACTGGCGGCCGCTGCTCTGCTCGCAAGCTTTATCGGCACTGGCGTGTCCTTCCTTGCATACGCCATCATGGCGGAGAAGCGCGGAGAGAAAAGTACCGCCTATCCCTCAAAATCATTCTACTACCTGGGCGGCCTGACCGAGGGCTTCGAAACAGTGATGTGTTTTGTTGCCATGTGCCTGTGGCCGGAATACTTCAAAGTAATTGCTTATGCTTTT
Source organism: Hyphomicrobiales bacterium (assembly GCA_031421835.1). Lineage (GTDB taxonomy): Bacteria > Pseudomonadota > Alphaproteobacteria > Rhizobiales > Aestuariivirgaceae > Aestuariivirga. Next base: position 36,681 of record JANOPL010000038.1, read on the forward strand.
GCCGCCATGTGTTGTGTCACAACACTCACGCGGCTGCTTGCGGGCTGGCAGGCGTTCGGGGTGCAGCCACACCGCTAAACACTTTTGGTTTGTGCACGAGATTGACCAGAACAAACGAAATGATCATCAGCAGATACCACGAACCAAATTTACCGATCGAAACCAGTTCCCAGCCGGATTTTTGATTGGGGTAGAGCCAGATTCGCGAAGCCGTTGCGATGTTTTCTGCAAACCAGATAAACAGTGACACCAAAAAGAATCCCAGAAGCATGTTCATGCGGTGGCGAAAGCGGAAGACCTGGTAGTGAACATTGCAACGCCAAAACAGCAGTGCAGTTGCCACAAACAACAGCCAACGCATGTCCCAGACATAATGGTGGGTGAAGAAGTTGGCGTAGATACCGATTGCCAACGCAATGGTGGCCCAGGTGGGCGGGTAGTTTGAAAAGTGAAAGTCAAAGATGCGGGTGACACGGGCGAGATAAGAGCCAACTGCGGCATACATAAAACCTGAGAACAATGGCACGTCGCCCAAGCGGAAGAAGCTGTCTTCGGGATAAGTCCAGGACCCGGCCTTGGTTTTGAAAAGTTCCATGGCGGTGCCGACGACATGGAAAATAAAAATGACGACGGCCTCTGACGGCTTTTCCAGTTTGAATGCCAGCATGCCCACCTGAATGAGCACCGCACTCATGAACAGCGCATCGTAGCGGGAGATGGTTGATGAGTCAGGCCACACAAACGCTGATACCATGATGAGCGCCAGCAGCGCCCCGCCATACAGACAAGCCCAGGCTTGTTTCAAACCGAAGACCAGAAACTCCAGGGCAGCGCCAGCCAGTCCATGGCTGGGCAAGCGTTCCAGCACGGCGTGTGCGGCTGAATCAATCTTGGCTTCGAGAGCGGTGCGTTGTTTCATGGTGCCGTTTCTGGTTTGAAACACACTCTTCACGGTGTGTGGTGAAAAGGTGGTGACGCAATTCCTTAACACGCGTTAACAAAAAACTTTGTTTCTGCCCAAAATAATTCTTGAATATGACACACGAATCCATCATATGCGGCTCGTCCAAAGTCGCACGTGCAGCAAAGGCCAGCCTTCCAACAGAAGCACGGCCCTAAGCAACGACGGTGAGGGCTTCTCGTCTCGCTGGTTTCGTCCAAAGGCCAGCACACCAGAGGCAAACACAAGTCTGCTCGATGTGCGGTTGGCACCATCCCAATCAATCAGAAGCGAAAGTCAGTTAGGGGTTCTTATCCTTTGCGTCTCCATCGCGCTTGGGTTTTTACCACTGGCTGGTCCTGTCATCTCTTTTTTCGGGAACTTTCATTATGGCCACGGCAAAAATCATCGACTTCATCCGACGCGAACAGCCCGAAGGCCCTTGCCTCGTGCTCGACTTGGATGTTGTGCGCGACAACTACGAAGCTTTCGCCCGCACCATGCCGGGCACACGCATTTTCTATGCCGTGAAAGCCAACCCTGCTCCTGAAATTCTCTCGCTGCTCGCTTCGCTTGGCTCGTGCTTCGACACGGCTTCGGTGGCTGAGATTGAAATGGCTCTTGCTGCCGGTGCCACGCCTGGGCGTATTTCCTTTGGCAACACCATCAAGAAAGAGCGCGACATTGCACGCGCCCATGCGCTCGGCATCAATCTCTATGCCGTCGACTCCGATGAGGAAGTCGAAAAAGTAGCGCGTGCTGCCCCTGGTGCCGCCGTATTCTGCCGCATCTTGGCTGATGGCGCCGGCGCTGAATGGCCTTTGTCGCGCAAGTTCGGTTGCGAGCCTTCGATGGCCGAAGATGTGTTGTTGCATGCCCACAAGCTGGGCCTCAAAGCCTATGGCATTTCATTCCATGTGGGTTCGCAACAAACCCGTCTTGGCGCATGGGACCAAGCTGTTGGCGAAGCCAAGGCGATTTTCGACCGCATGCTCGGCCATGGCATTACGCTTGAAATGGTGAACCTGGGTGGCGGCTTCCCAACCAAATATTTGAAAGCTGTTCCGGGCCAAAACCAATACGCCAACGCCATTCACGATGCGCTTGCCAAGCACTTCGGCAATGCCATTCCAGAAACCATCATTGAGCCTGGCCGTGGCATGGTGGGCAATGCCGGCGTCATCAAATCAGAAGTGGTTTTGATCTCAAAGAAGCATGTGAATGACAATGTGCGCTGGGTGTACCTCGACATTGGCAAGTTCGGCGGACTTGCCGAAACCATGGACGAAGCCATCCGCTATCCCTTGGTCACGGCGAAAGACGGAGACGCGATGGAACCTTGCGTGATTGCAGGTCCAACCTGTGACTCGGCTGACGTGCTCTACGAAAAGACGCCCTATCCTCTGCCGATCACGCTGTCAGTTGGCGATGAAGTGCTGATTGAAGCCTGTGGTGCCTACACCACGACCTATTCAGCCGTGGCCTTCAACGGCTTCCCGCCGCTCCGAAGCTTTGTGATTTAACGACAATCACCGCCCTCGCCCTTCGAGGCATCGCTGCGCGATGCACTTCAGGGTGAGGGACTTCCTCCATATTTCCTCATGCTGAGGTGCCCGCGCATGCGCGGGCCTCGAAGCACCTTGGCCACACTCATATTTTGGGAGACTTTCAATGGTCACCATCCGCACCGAATTGCCCTCTGATGTTGTGTCTCGCGAACGCCTCTTGGACAAGGCTTTTGGCAAGACACGGGTCCGCAAGACGTCAGAGCGCCTGCGTGAAGGCCGTTTGCCAGCGGACGGCCTGGCCTTCACCGCTCTTGATGCGAAAGGTCGTGTCGTCGGCACCATTCGCTTGTGGTCGGTTATCGCAGGCTCGGCTGGTCCATCGCTGTTGCTCGGCCCCTTGGCGGTTGATTGCAAGAGCCAGGGTAAAGGCTTGGGCCGCGCGTTGATGGAGCATGCCATCAACAGCGCCTGCGTGTTGGGGCACGAGTCGATTTTGTTGGTGGGTGATGCGCCCTACTACAGCCGTTTTGGTTTTGATGTTGCGATGACCCGCAGCCTGCATTTGCCAGGCCCGGTTGATCGCAGCCGTTTTCTTGGTTTGGAATTGACCCCGGGGGCTTTGGACGGCGCCGAGGGTCTGGTCAGTGCAGCTGGCGTAGCGGCGCGTGGGGATGACCGCGCTCAAGCCGCCTGACAGTGGCATGTCCCGAAAAAGTTGTGAACTTTTTCGATCGGGACTTGCGCAAAGAAGAAAGGGCGGTCGATGGATTGGCCGCCCTTTTGCGTTTTATGCCTTCACTCAGCTTTTGGCGAGAGCCGCTTCCTTTGCTGCAATCGCGGCCTGACGGCGCTTGATTTCTTCGCCCATCGGTGGGCCTTTGAAGCGCTTGTTTTCACTTGCAAACCAAAGCACTGCCAAAAAGACTGCAAAGCCCACTGAATACCAGATCAGTCCCGGCACGAAGCTTGTGCCCGCTGCTGCATCTCCTGGTATTGATGGAACAAAGACATGGCCCGCAATCAGGATCAAAATAGTTCCGATCAATACAATCGCTGCAAACAGCTTCGACAACCCACCAAGGCGGAACTTGCCATAAGTGTTCCAAGTCTTGCCTTCCGCAAACAGGCCAGCAACCACTGGCATACCGTACGAAAGATAAAGATACATGGCGCAACCTGTAGACAAAGCTGCAAAGGCATTCAGTGGCGTCGTGATGATGACAAGGATCGAGCAGGCTACAAATGTTGCCCAAATGGCGGCGTTCGGTGTGCGATGTTGTTTGCTGACTGAGCCTAACAGGCTCGAGAACGGCAAACCGCCATCACGTGCGAAGGCGTAGACCATACGCGAGGTCGACGTCATTGCAGCCAGCGCGCACAGGAAGTTAGCCAGAATAATGCCGACCAGCATCAATTTGCCAAGCCACGAACCGAGAATGACTTTGGTATAAAGATTGAAGAACGAGCCCCAACCCTCAGCGGCAGCGGCCTTCAAGTCGGGAATTGCCAGCACCATTACGAGGATCAACACAAATCCGAAAATCAATGACCACAGCACCGACTGGATCATGCCCTTGTGAACAGTGTTTTGCGCATCGACGGTTTCTTCGGCGGTGTGAGCAGAAGCGTCAAAGCCTGTGATCGTAAACAACGGGTACAGCAGACCAATGATCATCGCCATGAGCCAACCCGACTCAGGTGCCACACCGCCACCGGCAGCACCCGTGTTGTTGGAGAATTCAAAAGCACGTCCGAGATTGAAATCAACAGCGTTCATGCCGAACATGACAATCAGGATCACGGTGACTGCAAGGATCATATAGCCAGCAAGGTCGGTGAGCTTGGTCGTGAGGCCGATGCCGAAATGGTTTAACGCGGCCTGCAATGCCGTCATGACAACAACAAATGAGATTTGGGTCCAGTTACCCCAGCCTGACACATCAGCACCAAGCCATCCTGCAAACAACAAATCCTTAACGAGGAAATAGAGGAACACGTTGACGGCAGGAATAACAAAGAGAAGACCTAGCAAATTGATATAGGCTGTGGCCCAACCCCAGAACCGTCCACCCAGTATGGAAGACCAGTGATAAAGACCGCCAGCTGTTGGATAGGCTGACGCAATTTGTCCCAAGGATGATGCAACAATCAATGCGAAAACACCACCGACGATCCAGCCTATAGTCAGCGAGAACGGTCCACCCGAAGAAAGTGCGATGGGGAATGACCCAAAACCACCAGAGATAATACAAATAATCGCAAATGAAATTGCGAAGCTTTGAAATGGTCCCATGCGCCGCGATAGTTCTTGCGCGTAGCCCATGCCATGAAGGACCTTTTCGTCCTCGCTCATGTGTTTGTTATCGGCCATAGTGGCTCTCCCTGCTGCTTCGGGGTGAAGCTGCTTTTGTTGATTGATTTATGTTGCCCCAGCACCGCCCCGCCTTGTTGCGGCAGGTGTGGCGTGAAAGTCCCCTCTGTGCATAGTGAGTGAAAGCAGGCGGCGCGTCAACACACCACTTGAAGCCTGTTAAGCCCTTTGGGTTGAGTATTCCTCACACGCGAAGGCTGTGCTAGGCAGCTGCAATGGCACACAAGCACTACAACTTCCCCTCATTGAATGGTCTGGCGGCGTTTGAGGCTGCGGGCCGCTACATGAGTTTGACGCGCGCGGCGGCTGAACTCAATGTCACGCCAGGGGCAGTGTCCAAACATATCGCACTTCTGGAAATGGAGATCGGCGCAAAGTTGTTTATCAGGCTGCATCGTTCACTTGAGCTGACAGTTGAGGGAGCTGCCCTGCTGGAAGCGTTGAAAGGGGCTTTCGGCCAGATCGCGGAAACGCTTGACGCTTTCCGCAAGGGCGGGCCGAAGCGGGCCGTGACCATTGGCACCACCAGTGCCTTTGCGCAGTTCTGGTTGATGCCGCGTTTGGGCGCATTCTGGCGGCAACACCAAGATATTGTGATTGATCATGTCATCTCGGACAAAACGCAGGAAAGCATGATTTCTCCCGTAGACTTGCGCGTACGCTACGGGTCCGGCCAGTTTCAGGATGAATATGCCAGCAAGCTCTTTGACGATCATATCATGGCCGTTGCGTCGCCTGAATTTCTGCGCGGCCGCTCAATCAGGGACATCGAAAACGTAGCCGCACTACCGTTGCTTTCTGTTGAAGGGGTGGACTGGACGTGGACGTCCTGGTCTGACTTTCTGCGCCATGCCGGAGCAAGTACAAAACATCTGAATATACGTCGATTCAACAGCCACGTGATTGCCGTACAAGCTGCACTTGATGGTCAAGGCGTGGTGCTGGGCTGGAAAGGTTTCATGAAGCCGCTTATCGCAGCTAAGAGATTGCAGAAAATTGGTCGCCACGAAATGCCGGCACCTCAAAGTTTCTATTTGACATGGACAATGAAACGCCCACTTTCAATCGAGGCTGTAATTTTGAAAGACTGGCTGTTGGCGAATTTGGATTGAGTAAAATTCAAGCGAGTGATGCCGCTGAACTGGCTTGCCGAGGGTGGGGTGGCGGCACCATAGTCATCCCGGGAGATGTGCCATGACCGAAACAACAACCATTCCGACTCAACGCCGTGCCGGTGGACGCGATGGCAGGCGGGCTTTGCGGGGGGCACCCATGCTGTCGTTCCCGACTTTGGTGCGCAACATTCCAACCTATGAATTGTTACCCGCGGAAGCAGTGGAACTGATCCACGACGAGTCGATGAAAATTCTTGAAGAAGTCGGCTGCGAATTCCGCGATGATCAAGCCCCTGCCATGTGGAAGGCCGCAGGAGCTGATGTGCAGGGCACACGGGTGCGGATTGATCGCGCCCTGTTGATGCAATTGATTTCCACCGTGCCACCGGAATTTACACTGCATGCGCGGAACCCCGAACGCACAGTGAAGGTTGGCGGCAAGAACCAGATTTTCGTGCCGATGTATGGCGCACCCTATGTGCGCGACCTTGATAACGTCAGACGTTATGGCTCGCTCGAAGATCTCAATAATTTCCACAAGCTGGCTTATATGCTGCCGGCGCTCCATTCCTCATCTTCGATCTGTTGTGAACCCATGGAAGTCGCAGTCCCCAAGCGCCACCTCCACATCATCAATTCCGCCCTTACCTATTCCGACAAACCTTTCATGGGCATCGTCACATCGCAAGAACGTGCTGAAGATGTGATGAAAATGGCTGGCATTGTGTTCGGTGATGATTTTGTCAAAGACAATACGGTTGTGGTGTCGATTACCAATTGCAATTCGCCGCTGGTGTGGGACCAGACCATGCTGGACGCAATGCGGGTTTACGCGTCGCACAATCAGCCCATCATCGCGGCACCGTTTGCGTTATGTGGAGCATCGACGTCAGCATCTGCCATTGGCGCAGTCGCACAGGTGAATGCCGAAGCCTTGGCAGGCGTGGCCTTCACGCAACTCATCCGCAAAGGCGCTCCCTGCATCTATGGGCAGTTCATGGTGACGGTGGATATGAAAACCGGTGCGCCTATGGGCGGTACGCCAGAAGCTGCACAGATGATGTTTGTAATGGGACAGTTGGCGCGGAAGTATAATCTGCCCTGGCGCACGTCTGGTTTCCATGTGGGTTCAAAGCTCAATGATGCGCAGGCCGGTTATGAATCCAATATGCTGATGCACGCAGCTATTCTCTCCGGTGCGAATTACATCTGGCATGTGGCGGGCTGGCTGGAGGCTGGCCTGGCCTGCGGTTATTCCAAATTCGTCACGGATGCCGAGCAGCTTGTGGGATGGTATAAGTACGCAGGTGGCTTAACGTTCGACGATTTCAAAGACGCGATGGCGGCAGTCCGCGAAGTGGGCCCGCAAGGACATTTCCTGGGCACCGCCCACACACTGGAACATTTCGAAAAAGCCTTCTTCATGCCGAGCTTGATGGACTTCAACTCGTTTGAGCAATGGAATGCCGAAGGGGCCAAAGACCACGACACGCGCGGACGTGACAAGGCACGCTCCATGCTGGCGCAATATGAGCCCCCAAAGATGGATGAGGGCATAGCTGAGGGTTTGCGCGACTTTATTGCGCGGCGTGAAAGCGAGTTGCCGAATACCGTAAATTGATCCTGATCGGTGTCAGAGTGTTCACTGGCCGTCTTCCAAATGAGTTTAGTTCCTGATCGGGAGCTAAACTATACTACGAAATTCCCGATAGGGATCAAATGATCTTGACAAATGGTGATTATTTAGTAATGATCCCGATCAGGAGCGCCAAATGACAGATTCAAAAACAAAAACGATCTCGCCGATTGCTCTTTCACCAGAAGTAAAAACCAGTTTCACTGAACTAGGTAAAACGTTCGGGGAGTTATCCAAGACATTGAGCGGAGCTTTTGCAGGGCTGAATCAGCCCACCAGCTTGCTCCGCCCATCTGAAGGAATAACAATGGGGGGGCCTTTAATACCGAAGCCAACAACAAAACCAACAAACATTGCAACTATAACAAACCCAAATCAACTCGGTGAATTAATCAGATCATCGCGCAAATCAAAAAAGCTGACCCAACAAAAGCTCGCCGACCTTGCTGGTGTAGGTCGCCGTTTCATTGTAGAATGTGAAGCGGGGAAGCCTCGTTTGGAATTTGCTAAAGTGCTGCAAGTGACCGCCGCAACAGGTATTGATATTCTTGCGATCAAACGATGACTGCACTTACACTTGATGTGCGGCTGGATGGATATGCGGCACCTATTGGCAAGCTCGTGCGCGCTGAATCGGGCAATGTCGGATTCACCTACAGCAAAAAACACTTGGCAATCGCAAACGCCTTACCGTTGTCGCTATCTTTCCCATTGAAGGACGAACCTTACGGTGATGTGACAACGCGTTCCTTCTTTTCCAACCTGTTACAGGAGCGCGACCAGCCACTGCGAGAGGTCATGGAAAAATATGGAATCGAATCTGCTGATTTCGTTGGATTACTTTTTTACATGGGTGCCGATTGTGCTGGTGCGGTTTCCATTTTGCCCGAGGGAGCGCCACCGACGAAAGTCCCTGGGAATCTCGAAACAGACTATGACGTATTGTCATCTGAAAACCTCGAATTAATCGTCCGGGCACTTCATGACCGCCGTCCCTTGCCCAACGATTTACGCGATCCTTCGCCGCTGGCCGGTGTTCAGAGCAAGTTATCCATTTTGCTTTTGGCGAATGAACAGTTTGCACTCCCTAAACCTGGAACAGGCGCACCGACAACCCATGTCATGAAAGTACCTGATCGTGATCACAAAGCGGATTCACAGCGTGAAAGTCTGTCTCTGCAGCTTTCAGACCAATGCGGCATCACCACTGTCCCGTCGGCTCAACTGGATGTCGCAGATATTCCTGTTCTCCTTACCACTCGTTTTGACCGCGGACGCAATGCCCTTGGGCAGATTATTCGACTCCACCAAGAAGATTTTGCCCAAGCGCTCTCACTTCCACCCAGCCTCAAATATGAAAGGCGTGGAATTGAAGGACGCAGCTTCAATGCCCGCGCAATTGGCGGGTTGCTGAATGAGACTGCAAACCCGGACATTGGACGTAATACAATTTTGAAACTGACGCTGTTCGATATGTTGGTGGGCAACGTAGACGGCCACGCAAAAAATCATGCTTTGCTCTACGGGCAAGGCACACGGCCCAATCTGTCGCCACGGTATGATATTCTTCCAACAAGACTGGATGATAGTTTCACCGAGGAGATGTCCTATTCTGTAGGAACAGCCAAAGTTCTGGATGAAGTTGATCAGTCACAGTTTTCAAAGTTCTTGAGCGATATTGGAATTCCCCGACCCGCTGCACAAAAGCGCTTGGTCACATCTGCGTTGGACCAAATTGTGACTGTACTTACTAAGCAGTTAGACGGGTTGAACCGCATCAACCAAAAATCGTACGCCGACCTCATCGCAGCAAACATGCGGCAACTTTTGCCCAAACTTGGCTACCCCGTTCCTAAAGAAGCACAAGAGCGCGATGCCCATGTCGTGCGCGGCGGTGGTTGGTTGACCAGTTGAGTTACGCTTTAAACTAAGCCACAGTCCAACAATGCAAGATTACATCACATCGGCACTTGCCACGTTGCTTGTCATCGTTGACCCGATTTTCCTCAGCGCCATGTTTCTGGGTCTCACCAATGATCTCAACAAGGAACAGCGCAGAGAGGTTGCCTTGCGCGGATCAGTCATTGCCTTCTGCATTTTGTTGGGTGCCGGGCTGGGTGGTGCGAAACTACTTTCCCTCCTCGGTATTTCACTCTCCGCGTTCCGCATCGCCGGAGGGCTGCTTTTGCTTTCCGCTGCCGCCGAGATGGTGTTTGACCGCCGCAGCCAGCGTCAGCAGGACACGGTCACCAAAGCTATCAGCATTGATCATGTAAAAAACATTGCAGCCTTTCCATTGGCCATACCTCTGATGGCCGGGCCCGGCGCTATCACCGCAATGATCCTTTTGGCTGGTCGCGCTGAGGGCGATTGGAGCAAGCTCACGGCACTTTATGTGGTGACTGCGGTCGTCATGCTGTCGTGTTTTCTCTGTTTTTTGGCGGCCGACCGTATTTCCAAAACAATGGGCATTACCGGCAGGGCCGTGATCTCGCGATTGCTGGGAATTATCCTGGCAGCGCTGGCTGTTCAATTCATTATCGACGGCATTCAGGTTCTGCTGAGGCAGTGATGTTCACGTATCATTGAGGCGCTCCGATGCTTTGACCGAGCTTGGAAAGGCCCGGCAACAACCGCGAACCTGCAAAACCCAACAGCAATGCGAAAGCCACGCCCAATCCCCAAATGCCGATCACAAGCCATTCGGCTGCATCTGTTCCGAACATCGTGAGCCAGGACAGCCACTCCACCGCTTCAGGACTTGGGGTGAGGACGTCCACATTGCGATTGGCCACAGAGCCACCCCAGCCTATCAGGCTGTGCAGAAACCAAGCCAATCCACTCCAAACAACCAGTCCAATGCCGATAACGCCCCACAACACTTTCTTCATACCCAAAACTCCCAAAGCATGCCGTTCTAATACTTGATATGGTGGGCGGCCTTGCAAGCGCAATCCATTGTTGGCGCTGTGTCGCATTAAATCTCTGCAAGCTCAAAGTGATCAACGCAGCTTATCGCCAAGCGTTACAAAAAAGGGGGATGAAGTGGAGGCCCGCTCCACTTCATCCCCAAGTTCAGCCTTTGAGGGCCGATCGCGAAACAAACTGCTTCAGAAATGGGAGGATCCAAACAGGAATGCGATGTTTACTGGTTCGCAAGCTGCGTGCCAGTTTTGGTGCGCGGCACAAAAATCTCTTATATTATTGAATATAAAGCACTAAAATGCATTTGGACTGTTTTGCCGGATCGGCGCCAGAAAAGCCAAAGCTGCAACTTTGTGCAACGCAATATCTAAAAAGGCAGCACTTAAATGATGCGCCCAATTTTTAACCAGTTGGTAAAACGATCGATGCCTTCGCGCAGGGTGTCTTCATTCTTCAAGTAACACATGCGCAGGAAGCCTTCACCGCCCGGTCCAAAGGTGCCACCAGGGGCAAAACCCACACCCGCCTCATCGATGATGCGCAAGCATGTCGCGAGTGAATCGGTCATGCCATCGATTGAGAAGAACAAATAGAACGCGCCATCTGGCACCTGGAAACGCAAGCGATCATTCTGACGGAAAGAGTTTACAACGATATCGCGGTTTTTGCGCGCCGTCGCCACTTGGGCGTCGACAAAGGCATCGCCGTTTTCAACAGCATAGGCGCAGCCTTTTTGCAGGAATACTGGCGAGCCCGAAGTGTTGTATTGGATAAAGCGTTCGGCAACCGGTGCAAGTTCCAGCGGATATTGCATCCAGCCCTGCCGCCAACCCGTCATCGCCCAGTTTTTCGAGAAGGTGTTGCAAAGGATCAAGCGTTCATCAAGGTCGCACACGTCAAGGAATGAAGGTGCACGATTGACGCCCGCCTTGCCGAAATGAAACCGGCTGTAAACTTCATCTGCCAAAATCCAGATGCCGGATTTGCGCGCAAAGTCCCTGATCGCAATCAAGTCTTCCCGTGTTGCGGTCCAACCCAAGGGATTTGATGGCGAGTTGATGCAGATGGCTTTGGTGTGCAGTGTCAACGCCGCAAACAAGCGGTCCAAATCCAGGGACCATGTGCCATTGGCAAACAGCATTGGCACTTCCACCGGCTTTGTTCCTTGCATGCGCAGGGGACCTGCGTAATTGGGCCAGGCGGGCGTGGGAATGATGACTTCATCACCATCAGCTGCAATCATTTGAATGGCGTTTTGGATGGCCTGCATGCCGCCGCCGGTGATGCCGAAATTGTCGATATGCAAATTCACGCCGTAATGTTTTGCGTGATAGCGCACAAGCGCCTCGCGCAATTCCGGAATGCCGCGCTGCCACGTATAAAATGTTTCGCCTGCGAGCAAGCTGTCAATCGCAGGACGGCAAAAGGCCTCAGGTGTTGGCAAATTTCCTTGCCCGGACCAGAACGCCATCACGTCAGGTTTGGCCATCCCATACATCGCCGCTGTAACAATGCCACTGTCAGGTTCAGTTTGTGCGGGTTGTGTGAGGCGGGAAATGAGGTCTTGCATTCACACCATAGAGCAAAAACAAAACCCGCGGGCAAGGCCCACGGGTTTCTTGGCAGATATGCGTTTGAAGTTTACTTCTTCTTGACGGCAACCGGTGCTCCGGTGCTGCGCAGAGAGTCGCGAATTTCAGCAAGCAACACATCGGTTGTTGATGCCGCTGGTGGTGGTGCGGGTGGTTCTGCCTTCTTCATGCGGTTTGACATTTTCACCAGTTGCAGCATAACGAATGCCAAGATCAAGAAATTGATCAGGATGGTGATGAAGTTACCATAGGCAAATGTCGCGCCAGCTTCTTGCGCCTTGGCAAGAACGGTTGCACCAGGAGCGCCCGAAAGCTGCACGAACTTGTTTGAGAAGTCGATACCGCCAGTCAGAAAGCCGACGATTGGCATGATCAAGTCCTTGACCATCGAGTCAACGATCTTGCCGAAGGCACCACCCATGATCACGCCGATAGCGAGATCGAATGCGTTGCCCTTGAACGCAAATTCTTTGAATTCATTCCACATATTTGATATCCCCCTCGGATACTGGTTTGACAGATAAGACGCCAAGGTTCCCCCAAGGCTGCGGCCCTGTTAATCTATTGGCAAGATTTATCCAAGCTTCTTTTCCAGCTTGCCCCTGACAGTCGCTGTGAGCTTAAACAAACCCTTGGGAGCGGTGATGGCCATTCAAGGTTGGACAGTTTTGCTGGTGGGCCTGGTTTATGTGGGCCTGCTTTTTGCTGTGGCTACTTGGGGCGATGCAAAGTCAACCGTTCATGCCAAACACCGCCGCCCAAAGCCCCTGGTCTATGCACTCTCTCTGGCGGTTTATTGTACGTCTTGGACTTACTTCGGCAGCGTGGGGGCGGCGTCACGTACAGGGTTTGATTTTATCCCGGTTTATCTCGGTCCAATTTTGATGTTTGCGCTGGGTGCACCTTTGATTGCCCGCGTGGTGATGCTGGCCAAGCGTCAGAATATTGCGTCGATCGCGGACTTTATTGCAGCACGTTACGGCAAGAACGAAGGCTTGGGCGCGCTGGTTGCCATCATCGCCATGATTGGCATTGTTCCCTATATTTCGATCCAGTTGAAAGCCCTGTCTTTTTCCCTGCAAGCCATGATGGCGGCCAGTGGCTGGACGCAAGCCGCGTGGCTGCCCGCGTCCATGGGCGGTGATTTGGCATTGTTTGTGACCATCGCCTTGGCCGTCTTTGCCATGTTGTTTGGCACCCGGCACATTGATGCAACAGAACACCAAGACGGATTGATGTTGGCCATCGCGGTCGAAAGCGTGGTGAAGCTCGCCGCATTTCTAACTGTTGGCTTGTTTGTGGTGTTTAGTTTGGCTGGCGGGCCAACAGCGCTGCTGGAGATTGCACAATCCAATCCCACCATTACGAACGTGTTCACCCAAGCGCCTGATGGTGCGCGCTGGTTGACTGTAACATTCCTGTCGGCCTGCGCCATGATGTTGCTGCCTCGGCAGTTTCATGTTGCTGTCGTTGAGAACGCCCATGGCAACGACGTGCGCCGTGCGGCTTGGTTGTTTCCACTCTATTTGATCGCCATCAATATTTTTGTGGCACCTATCGCCATTATGGGTTTGGCGCAATTGCCCGGCATTGATGCTGACACTTATGTATTGGCGCTGCCCGTTGCAGCTGAAGCCCATTGGATTGCATTTATTGCTTTCATCGGCGGCGTCTCTGCGGCCACCGCCATGGTCATCGTTGAAACCATTGCCCTGTCGATCATGATCTCGAACAACGTCATCGTGCCGCTGGTGCTGTTGCGCCAAGGCGAACACAACATGTTCCAACACTCACCCAATGGTGACAAGAGTTCGGCCTTGATCATTATCCGGCGTGTCACCATCGGGCTGATATTGCTGCTGGCCTATGTGTATTTCTGGTCAGCCGGTAATTCGGCGGCACTGGCGCAAACGGGTTTGATTTCATTCGCAGCTGTGGCGCAGTTTGCACCCGCCTTCTTCGGTGGCTTGGTCTGGCCACGCGCCACCGCCAGGGGTGCGGTTGCGGGCATTGTCATAGGCTTTGGTGTTTGGGCCTACACGCTGCTAGTTCCATCCTTCGTCGATTCAGGCTGGATTGCTGATGGCATTCTGAAAGATGGGCCATTCGGGATAGCGGCATTGAAACCGCGCCAATTGCTGGGTCTGGAGTTTGAACCTTTGACCCATGGTGTGTTGTGGTCACTCACCTGTAATCTGGCAGCCTACATCGGCTTTTCCTTGATGCGGGCACCGAGCCAGATTGAAGTGCTGCAGGCCAGCATTTTCACCGCACAGGATTTGCAAGGCAAAGCCAATCCGGGGTTTCGCTTGTGGCGGTCGAGTGTGACCACCGGCCAGCTTGAGGAAACAGTCGCACGGTATTTAGGGCGCGAGCATGCACGTCTGGCGTTTGCTGATCTGGCAGTGTCGCGCGACATCGACGATGATCCTGAAATTGAGGCTGATATTGTCAGCCTGCATCATGGTGAACATCTGGTGGCGTCAGCTGTCGGTCCCGCATCAGCGCGGCTGGTCATGGGTTTGTTGCTGGAACGCAACTCGAAAGGATCGCGCAAAGCCATTCAATTGCTGGATGATGCATCAAGTGCCATTCAAGCCAGCCGCACATTGCTGCAGTCGGCCATCGACAACATGCCACAGGGCATTGCGGTATTCGGGCAGACTGGCGAACTCATCATCTGGAACCCGCCCCTGCAACAGCTGTTGGCCTTGCCTGCCGATATGGCGCGCATGGGCACGTCGTTAACCAGCATCATGCAAATGGTCAAATCGCACACAGAAAGCAGCGGAGCAAATGCTGCCGCCTTGGCCGCGGCATTGCAAACAACTGAACTGGTTTACCGTGAGCGTTTCATCCGACCGCGGCGCGTGGTGGATATTCAAAGTGCCAAGCTGCCCGATGGTGGCATGGTTGTGACCTTCACCGATGTGACCGACAGTGTGAATGCCGCCGATGCCTTGACGCTTGCCAATGAAACACTGGAGCTTCGCGTGAAGCAGCGCACCGCTGAACTGACACAACTCAATGCAGAGTTGGTGAAAGCCAAAGCTGCCGCTGATACAGCAAACCTGAGCAAGACCCGCTTCTTCGCAGCAGCCAGCCATGACATTTTGCAGCCGTTGAATGCCGCTCGCCTGTTCACGTCAACATTGGTGGAAAACCGTGATGCCACCGAACAGCAGCAACTTGTGCGCAACGTCGATCAGTCATTGGAAGCCGTAGAAGATATCCTGGCGACCGTGCTCGATATTTCCCGCTTCGACGCCGGCGGTGTAAAACCCGAACTATCGTCATTCCGCCTGCAAGATATCCTTACGCCACTCGAACAAGAATTCAGAGTTGAAGCAGAGCGCAAGGGTTTGGACTTGCGGATCATGACCTCGAAAGTTACCCTGCGCAGCGATCGCCGATTGTTGCGCCGCATCCTGCAAAACCTGATTTCCAACGCCATCAAATACACGCCGAAGGGCCGCGTTTTGGTAGGCTGCAAGCGCGCGGGAACCAACATCAGAATCATTGTGGGAGACACCGGCTACGGTATTCCGGCGGAACAACAAAAATTAGTGTTTCAAGAGTTTGAGCGTTTGGGCCGGGACCAAGGTGCGGCAGCGGGTCTGGGTCTCGGGCTTTCGATTGTCGAGCGCATGTGTAGCGTTCTGAAGCACCCGCTGGAGCTGACGTCAAACACTGGCAAGGGCAGCATATTTGCGCTAACGGTGCCTATCGGAAAAGATGTGCCGCAGCGCGTTGATGCAAGGACTTTGACACGGCATCCAAGTCTATCTGCGCTCCAGGGACTGCGCGTTTTGGCTGTCGACAATGAACCGACAATCGTTGAGGGATTGAAGGCTTTGTTGAATGGCTGGGGTGTTGAAGTGATCACCGCAACAACCTTCACAGACGCTGTAAAGGCCGCCTGCGACAACCCGGATATTGCTGCAGTGCTGGTTGACTATCATATCAATCGCGAAGATGGCGTTGCGTTGGTCCACACGCTGCGCGAAACATTGAACCGGGACCTGGCAGCCGTTCTGATTACCGCTGACAGAAGCGTACATGTGCGTGATCTCGCGGCCGTGAATGCGATGACTTATCTGCAAAAACCCGTAAAGCCCGCAGCCTTGCGCGCAGCACTCTCGCAAGTGATGATCCGCAAGGCAGCGGAGTAGCAATCCATGGCGTGAGCATGATCAATGGAATTGATACTCCAGTTCACAAAAAACGCTTTTTATTGCAGGAATGTTTCAGCTAAACCGCAACGACTTGTTTTTGATGGGAGTTGCTGTTGATGGCCAAAACACGTGCACGCTTGGGTGTCGACATTGGAGGAACCTTCACTGACGTGGTCATGGAACTAGGAGGTCAACAGTTTTCAGCGAAAGTCTTGACGACTTATGCCGCACCTGAAGACGCCATCATCGACGGGATGCACCAGGTCTGCGCCAAAGCGGGCGTTTCAGCGGCGGTCATCGACCAGATCATTCATGGTACCACACTTGCCACCAATGCGCTGATTGAAAGGCGCGGGGCAAAAACGGCATTGGTGACGACAAAAGGATTCCGGGATGTCATCGAGATGCGCACTGAGTCGCGCTTTGAGCAATACGACCTTAACCTCGTTTTGCCAGAACCGCTGCTGCCCCGCCAGTGTCGCTACGTATTGAATGAACGTATCGGGGCCAGCGGAGATGTGCTCATCCCTCTGGATCGCGCTGACGTTGAACTGCTTGCAGATGAGCTCGCGCAGGCGCGCTATCAAAGCGTGGCAGTGGGTCTTATTCATTCCTATGTCAACGCTTCCCACGAAAAAATGGTACGTGATGTGCTTGCAGCAAAATTGCCGAAAGTGATGATCTCACTGTCATCGGAAGTTTCACCGCAGATGCGGGAGTATGAGCGCTTCAATACCGTTGTAGCCAATGCCTATATCAAGCCATTGATGAAGTCTTACCTCGGACGCTTGGCCGGACGATTGAAAGCTGAAGGGGCCGACTGCCCAATCTTCTTGATGCATTCGGGCGGCGGCATTATATCGCTTGAAAACGCTGCGGATTTCCCGGTCCGCCTTGTTGAGTCCGGCCCTGCCGGTGGCGCAGTATTTGCCGCCAACATAGCGGCGCGCCATGGCCTCGACAAAGTCTTGTCCTTCGATATGGGCGGCACAACAGCCAAGATTTGCCTGATCAAAAACCAAACCCCGAAAACCAGTCGCGTGTTTGAAGTTGCCAGAACCTATCGTTTCAAAAAAGGCTCAGGCATGCCAATTTCAATTCCCGTGATTGACATGGTGGAAATCGGAGCAGGTGGCGGCTCATTGGCATCCGTGGATGCCATGCAGCAAATTCGTGTGGGTCCGCATTCCGCAGGTTCGGAACCAGGGCCCGCCTGCTACGGCCGAGGGGGTGAACGCCCTGCGGTGACGGACGCCGATCTGGTGTTGGGGAAGCTCGATCCTGATCATTTCGCAGGTGGTTCAATCAAACTCAACAGCGATGCATCCCGTGCTGCACTTTCAAACCACGTCGGCAAAAACCTGAAACTCGATGACATGACAGCGGCCTTCGGCGTGGCCGAAGTTGTCGATGAAAACATGGCGAATGCAGCACGGGTCCACGCTGTCGAAAACGGTGAAGACTTGTCAGACTACACCATGATCGCCTTTGGTGGAGCCGCACCTTTGCATGCTGGCCGATTGTGCGAGAAGCTTGGGGTCAAACGCTGTCTGGTGCCCCCCGGTGCTGGTGTGGGTTCGGCCATCGGTTTTCTCCGGGCACCTTTCAGCTTTGAAGCCAACCGGTCGGTTTATATGCGGCTTTCAGATTTTGCGCCAAAGACGATCAAAACACTGCTCACGGATTTGCAGCGCGAGGCCACGGGCTTTGTGCGCACCTGTGATGCCAAGGCAAGGATCATCGCCGAATATAAAGTCTACATGCGCTATTCCGGACAAGGCTGGGAAATTCCAATTGCGCTGACAAAGGCGCAGGCAATGAAGCCTGATGTTGCGACCTTCCAGAAGCTCTTTGAACGTGATTACGAAAAATTATTCGGCCGTGTCGTGGCCGGTATGGATGTTGAAATCACCGTGTGGGCTGTGAACGCCACCACGCCCCCTGTGAAAGTAGAGAAAATCAAAGCGCGCAAACTGTCGAAAACTATTGAAGCCCAATCCAAACGCAAGATTTTTGATCCTGCAAAAGCCACGTCCGTCACTTCCAAAATTGTTGAACGTCGATTGTTCAAACCGGGGTACGGCATTCAGGGCCCCGCCGCCATAACAGAAGATGAAACCACCATTATCGTGCCGTCCAGCCGCATCGCAGTGGCGCAGGCTGATGGGTGTATTGACATGACTGTGAAAGGCTAAGGCAATGGCAAAACAATCAACCGTTCAATCACAAGTCATGTGGAACCGCTTGATCTCGGTTGTGGAGGAGCAAGCACAGGCCCTCATTCGCACGGCATTCTCAACATCTGTCCGGGAGGCGGGTGATCTTTCTGCTGGTGTCTATGACATCAGGGGCCGCATGCTGGCGCAAGCCGTCACGGGCACGCCGGGTCACGTCAATGCCATGGCAGAGTCGGTCGGGCATTTCATGCGCCGCATTGGCATGAAGAACATGTTCGAAGGCGATGTCTACATCACCAATGACCCATGGGAGGGTACTGGCCACTTGCACGATATCACGGTCGTTACGCCATCTTTTCACAAGGGCAAGCACGTGGGTTTCTTTGCCTGTACGGCGCATATTGTTGACATTGGCGGGCGCGGCTTTGGCGCTGATGCGAATTCGGTTTACGAGGAAGGACTTTACATCCCCATCATGAAGTTTGCCGCGCGCGGCAAGGTGGATATGACCTTGGTCAATATCATCCGCGGAAATGTGCGCGAGCCGGATCAGTTGGTGGGTGACGTCTATGCGCTTGCGACCTGCAATGAAGTGGGCCACCGCCGCCTGATTGACATGATGAAAGAGTTCAACCTCAAAGACCTTGAGGCGATATCAAGTTTCATACTGGAAAATTCCCGCCGTGCCACACTCGCCCGCATCGCCGCATTGCCGCGCAGCAGCGCTGAAGGCTCGATGACAATTGACGGCTACGACACGCCGATTGATTTGAAAGTCAAAGTCACAATACACAAGGACCGCATCGTCAGTGATTTCACCGGCACGTCCGGCCTCGACAAAAAAGGTATCAACGTGCCGTTGGTCTACACCAAGGCTTATGTGTGTTACGCCTTGAAATGTGCCATTGCGCCTGAAATACCAAACACCGCCGCATCCCTGACACCCTTTGAAACGGAAGCGCCGGTGAATTCCATCGTCAATGCCGTACACCCCGCACCCGTCGCACTCCGGCACGTGATCGGACATTTCATTCCAGACACCGTGTACAACGCTGTTGATAAAATCTTGCCCAATCTTGTGCCCGTCGAGGGCGCAGGCGCACTCTGCAATTTCCAGGTCTCGATGCGCCCCCGCATGGATGCTCCTGCTCCTGCGACAGCACGGCGATCAGAAGTTTTAACGTTCAATTCCGGAGGTTCTGGTGCACGGCCAACCTCTGATGGTCTCAACGCCACGGCATTTCCGTCCGGCGTCATGACCATGCCGATTGAAGCTACGGAAAATGCGGGGCCCGTCATCATCTGGCGGAAAGAGCTCCGGCCGGATTCGGGAGGTGCTGGCAAATATCGCGGCGGCCTTGGCCAGTTCATGGAAGTGGGTGCGGTTGAGGGCCATGAGTTTGACATTCAAGCCATGTTCGACCGCGTCAATCACCCGGCCCGGGGCCGCCAGGGTGGTGCCGATGGTGCAGCAACAACCATTGCCCGTAGCGACGGTGAAACGATGAAGGGCAAGGGCAAGCAATTTGTGCCCCATGGCAAGCGGGTGCTCATGGCGTTTCCCGGTGGTGCTGGCTTTGGGGATCGCAGTCAAAGGGACAAAACCTTGGTAAAGCGCGACTTGGCGCGCGGCTATATCAGTGCTGACAGTGCCGCGCGAGATTATGGTTTGAGTGCAGGTGAAGTTGAAACGGTGCTGGCGGCAGTTCGCGATGGAGAGGCGTTGTGACACCCGCAAACTATAAAGCGCCGCTCAAAAAAAACTACGATGTCGTGATCATCGGCGGTGCCATCATGGGTTCATCCACCGCATGGTTTCTGAAAGACAACCCGGATTTTAAAGGCAGCATTCTCGTTGTCGAGCGGGATCCCAGTTATGAAAAATGCGGCACCAATTTTTCAAACTCCTGCATCCGCCTGCAATTCTCTGAACCGCTCAACGTGCGCATCTCGCAGTTCGGTGCTGACTTCGTGAAGAATATTCGCCGGTACATGGGCGGAGATGAACGCGTTCCCGATCTGCGCATTCAGAATTTTGGCTACCTCTATTTGGCCAACACAGACGCGGGAGCCGATGTGTTGCGCGAATGTCGCGATGTGCAAGTCGCACTTGGTGCGGGCACGCGCATCCTGTCTGCTTCAGAGATCAAGAGTGAGTATCCTTTTTATGAAGTCGACGATCTTGTCGCGGGCAGCATCAACACGGTTGATGAAGGTTATTGGGAAGGCATTACGGTTTTTGACTGGTTCAAAAAAGTTGCACGGGAACGGGGTGCAGAATATGTGCCCAACGCGGTTGTGGGCCTCAACAAAAACACCAATGGCGACCGTATTGAAAGCGTGACCCTGGCCACAGGTGAAATCATTGTATGCGGATTTGTCGTCAACGCCTCAGGCACGCGCGGTTCCATCACGGCGAAAATGGCTGGTATAGATATACCTGTTGAACCCCGTAAGCGCATGTCCTACGTCTTTTCAGCGGAAACGCCGCTCAGTCAGGTTCTGCCGCTCACCATTGATCCTTCAGGTGTCCATTTCAGACAGGACGGCAAGACCAACTATATCGTGGGTGGCCATGCGGAACATGACCCCGTGCCTGATCACGATGACTTTTCAAGTGATCCCTCGCTGTGGGAAGATTTCATCTGGCCCACCATGGCCGCACGCATTCCACAATTTGAGGCTGTCAGAGTCATCCGGGAGTGGGCAGGGCATTATGATTACAATGTGCTGGATCAAAATGCGATTATCGGTCCCCACACAGAAATCAGAAATTTTCTGTTCATGAACGGCTTCTCCGGTCATGGGCTGCAACAGTCCCCCGCGATGGGGCGCGCCACGGCTGAGTGGATCATCTATGGCGAATATCGAACGCTGGATATGACCCCGTTCAGCTTCCAGCGCATTGTTGAAAATCGTCCATTCCTCGAAAAAGCAATTATCTGATCACGGGCAAAGCATGAAAAAACTGGTACTGACAGGTGCTGCGGGCCGCCTTGGTTCTTATCTGCGCGAACCTTTAAGCAAGCTCGCTGATGAACTGGTCTCAACCGACATCGTTGACGACTTGGGAACACTTTACGAGAGCGAACGCTACGTCAAAGCAAATCTTGAAAGCCTTGAAGCGATCACAGATGTGCTCAGGGGCGCTGACATGGTCGTGCATTTTGGTGCCATTGGTGATGAGGCCCCGTTTGATAAAATTCTGGGCCCCAACATCATCGGTGCATACAATCTGTGGGAAGCCGCCCACATCCATGGAGTGAAGCGCGTTGTTTATGCCAGTTCCATCCACGCAGTTGGCATGTATCCGAAGACTGAGTTTATCGGCACAGACGTCGCCCATCGTCCTGACACATTCTACGGCCTTGCCAAATGTTTTGCTGAGGATTTGGGGCGCATGTATTGGGAGAAGCGAGGCGTTGAAAGCATTCACTTGCGGATCTTGTCTTGTGCCAAAGTCACCAATCCGCGCGCCTTGGGCTCGTGGCTGTCCTATGACGATCTTATTCAACTGGTAACACGCTGCATTGAAACGCCCGTCGTCGGATTTGCCATCATCTATGGTGTTTCGAACAACGATCGCACACCCGTGGACAACGCAAAGGCCAGCTTCATCGGTTATCGGCCCAAAGACAACGCGGAACAATTTGCATCAGATGTCTTTGCAAGTGCCTCACCCATGGACCCGCAAAACCCCAATCACATGTGCCACGGCGGCCCGTTTGCCGGCGTTGAATTGGGGAACAGTGGTGTTGCGACCATGGGCATCGTCAATGACAAGAAAGTTGTTTGAGCCGTATCGTTAAGGAATGCCCACAGCTCTCAGATCTCTGACAAACTGGACCAGTAATTGCTTGTCCTGGAAAGGTCGCGACCTGGCCCATTCGTCAGCTGTAAATGCAGGGTCCAAAGTTAAAACCGTGTGTGCCGCCTCTTTGCCTTCGTTGCTCTTTCCTTGTCGGTTGAGTGTGACGGCCAAGCCGATCCAGGCGCGCAAATAATTCGGGTGATGTGTCAGCACTTCGCGATAGATGCGTTCAGCCTCTTCAACATCCCCCACCGCCAGATAACTGAGACCAAGATTTGAAGGAATCCAGGCTGCCGTGTGTGCGCTCAAGGTCAATGCACGGGTGTAGGACCGAATGGCAGCAGCATATTCTCCCATCAGATCGTAAAGTGCGCCTTGATATCCGGCCATTTCAGGACTGTGCGGTGCCACATCAACAGCCTTTTGCATTTCCTTGGTTGCATCCGCCCAGCGCTCTTGAAAATAGAAAAGGAAAGCCTGCAGTGAAGCAACATCAGGGTGATCGGCAGCGCCCGACTTTGCTGTTTCACAAATCTTTTCTGCCTCTGTGATTGATTTTTTGCTGCTCCGGCTCCAACCCAGACGCACTTCGTCCAAATGACAAAAGGCCAATGCCACCGAAGCACTGAGATAGGTCGGGTCAAGACCAAGGGCATCCTTATAAAGTTCTTTGGCTTTCTCGTGATCCTGTCTTGTAAATTTTCTTTCGATGTCGTGAGCGCGTTGAAAGAGTTCCCACGCCTTTCCGGAACTCGTGCCGCGTTGCCACAGCTTGACCTGCTCTCCTTCCGTCAAATGCAGTTGAAGAGCCGAAACAATTTCCTGAGAAATCTGATCCTGTACATCGAACGATTGATTGAGGTCACATTCAAAACGTTCAGACCAAATCGTTTGACCATCCGTGCTGGAAATGAGCCGCGCGATGATGCGCAAATAGGGGCCGCGGCCTTGAATCGCCCCGGTCAAAACATAGTCGTGATGCACCGGGATCAACCCGTTGGGATCAGTCACCGTCATGGTGTTGCTCAGCCTCGAGAGGATGAGATGGATTTCTTCGACCAAAGCCTCGCCAACGAGTTCACCCTTGTCGGTCTCATTGATGTTGCGAAAGGGCTCCAACCGGAGAACGGGCTTGCTTAGTCGTTTCAGCAACTTTGTTGGCGTGGAGAATTTTGACTTCGTGGCGCTCATGTAGTCGTCATAAGCGGTGAGAATTCCACGATGCACGGGAACAGGCTGATCAATGTTCTTGAGTTTCTTCGATCCTAAATCTTCAATGATCATATTTTCGGGCGTCACCAAATCTTCAAACCCGTCGGCATAATATATTTCACCGGGTGCCGCCATGGCTTGCAAGCGGGCTGCAACGTTTATGGCATTGCCAAAGTAGTCATCGTCAATCGCGTAAACATCGCCGTAAGCGATGCCGATTTTCCAATGACCGGCACTGGGTGGTGACGAAAGTTTATGATGTCTGAGGAGATTGTCTTGCCCGGTCGCGGCGGCACGCAGCGCATCCTCAAAATTCTCGAAGGTCGAGAGAATAAAATCTCCGGGCGTTTGCAATATCGCTCCACCACGCTGGCGAATGCAACCCGTCAGAATTGATCTGGTTTTCCGCAACACGGCAATACCATTGGAAATGTCGCGATGCATCAACTCGCTGTAGGCAACGAGGTCAGCTGTCAACACTGTGAGCTTGCGACCGATTCCGGACAGGTATTCTTTGGAAAGTTCCAACGGCTCATCGTTAATACCTGAAACGCGCGCGGTCATGAATGTCCTGACTTGTCAGCTGATCTGTCGTTCTATAGCATTCGATCTACAAAACGTCGATATTCGTTCATGGGGTGCGCAACGTGCATGCAGCGACAGGAGAACGGGATGATATCATCGAACGGTTGTATCGGCTGGATGTCGGGAATGACTGTCCAGTGCATGTTG
This sequence comes from Hyphomicrobiales bacterium, assembly GCA_031421835.1. GTDB lineage: Bacteria > Pseudomonadota > Alphaproteobacteria > Rhizobiales > Aestuariivirgaceae > Aestuariivirga. The sequence goes on from JANOPL010000038.1 coordinate 60,875, forward strand.
CGGCTGCCACTGTTGTACCGGATGAATGGCATGTGAAGCGTGTGGTGAGCGGCAGAGGACTTCACGCAGAAGAAGCCAAAGACCGTTGTGTCAGCGAGGCCATTGAGCGCCAAAGTGCGGTTTACAAGTCTTCGATTGAGATCACACAGTCGTCATTCTCCGCCCTCGCCGATGCAGCACTTGATCCGCATAAGTTGTTGCATATTTCTCAGGCACAATACTCAAATCGAGCGGAATGGAATGTGCAAGTTGACGCCGCTCACCACATTCCACCCCGGTTTGATGAGGATCAAAACATCGGCTGGGTGCGCGCGCGTTCACTTACGGCGTGCGCAACAAAATTCGTACCGGCGGCTCATGTTTTCCTGGGCTGTCCAACCGCCCATCAGGAAGGATTTCCAGTTCCAGATTCCAGTGGTCTGGCTGCCGGCGATACAGAGTCTGACGCTGTAGAACGAGGCCTCTTGGAGTTGATCGAGCGTGATGCTGTTTCAATCTGGTGGTACAATCGTTTGGCGGTGCCGCCCATGGCTTTTGACCGCACAGAACTTTCACTGTGGGAACCGTTCGCTGACTGGATCAAACGATGCGCACGCCAGTTTTGGTTGCTGGATTTGACCACTGATCTCGGGGTGCCTGTCGCTGCTGCAGTTTCATGTGATGAGCACGGCAGCGATTTTTCGTTCGGCTTTGGTGCGGGAAAGACACAGGCGGCGGCGGCGGAAAATGCCTTATGTGAAATGGTACAATTTGAAGTGACAAAGAAATATCACAAGCCGCAAGTGGCCGGACCATACCCTCATTTTCTTTCGTGGTGTCGGTCGGCCAACATCAACGATCATGGCTTTGTTGTTGCCACTGACGCAAAGCGGAAAATTTTGGTCCGCCAGCCGCTTACTGCAGACGTGATTGTGGATCGACTGGCGCGTAAGGGCCTGGAGGCATTTGCCTATGAGTTTCCCAGTGTGAGCCAGCACACAAAAGTTGTGCGCGCAATTGTGCCGGGGCTTCGTCCGATTTGGCCGCGACTTGCCGCCGGGCGTCTTTATGACGTGCCTTACGAGTTGGGACGGGTTGAACGTTCAAAGCGGGAAGAAGAATTAAATCCAGTTCCTATTTTGTATTGAAGATCACCTGCCGCAGCCAAACAACATCGCGCTACCCAACTTTTCTTCTTTGTCAGCCTTCTCCGTTGGGGAGAGGTTGTCGTAATAGTCTTGTTTCCATTCCGCCCACGTGGTTCTTCCGCCAACGCCTTCAGTTTCGGGCGTTGGAACGCTTATCCAGACCAGTCGCGTATTGGCGTCAAGGTCAGAGTCAAACACCACATCGAATTCAATGGTTTTGCCGCTGCGCCCGGTGTCTTCAAGATCCAGTATCTGGCTCAGGGATGCGATAAGTGCACGTCGATCAATTTCGGGATTTTTGGGATTATTCTTGTAGGCCAGGTCCCATGCATTGAAAATGGCTTTGCCGATCAGCCTGTTGCCTTCTCTGATACGCTCTTCGTCTCTGTCGTCTCTGACGTTTCTCAGCTTAATTCTGGCCATGAAAACTTCTCCTCAAAACGATTGCTACAGTCCATCGATCTCGAAATAAGACGGGTCAGTTACACCAGTCGACGCTGGTGTTGGCCGCGGCTGGCCTTTAGGGACGACAGGCAAATAGTAAGTCTCATCTATTTTATCGGGAACACCGCTGATCACCAGTCCAAGAAAATTTCGATCGGCATCCAACACGGGAGCACCGGAGTCGCCGACGTTTGCGAAGTACCCACTGACCACTTTGACGCCATAACGAATCGGATCGCCTTCCCTCAGCTGTACCGTTGCCCATCCGAGGTCACGGCCGCTCGTCAGTCCGGTGGTGGCTCCATATTTCGACACCCTTATGCCCGCCTGCGGCTGCTTGACACCCTTGATGTGACGTAGCCCTCGCACTTCCATTGATGAAAATGGAACACCTGCCAAGATGTCAGCGCCGGCAAGATCAATCCACTTTGCGCCATTGGGGGGCTCCGTTGCCCAACCCAGTTTCATGGATTGAGAATAAAGTGTTGTCGACACGTCATCAGGGCCCTGAAAATAAAGCACATGACTGCATGTGATGCTTTGATTGGCACAGGATTTACCCTCAATTTCCACAGGGCTGCCTGCAGCAGCGGCAAAAGTTATCGTTCCCCATTGGCGTGCCATATCATTCCAGATCGCATCCCCACCCATCAGCGGACCACTGTATTGCCAAGGCTGCGGCATGGGTCCCAAGAGCAATCTTGCCGGTTTGGCATTGCGCACAATGTTCAATTTCAAGCCAAATGTTCTTTTGCTGGAAAGCGTCGTCTCAATGCGCTCTGGCAAGTCCGCCGGCCCGTCATCGGCCAATAAAATCTTGATGCTGGTGCGTTCTGCATTGATGGGGCCGATGCCCCGGATGCCTTTTAGGCCCGCTTTTTCCAAAAGCTGGCTGACAGCCTGTATGAGTTCGGCGTCTTCTGCGTCCCGGGAATATTCCCGGCCTTCAAATGCTGTTGCCATGTTATCTCATCACCCATTTCAAAGTGTGCAGATGAGACTTGCACTTGCCGGCACATCGACAACGCAAGCCATACGAAATTCCCCCCGGATGTTTCGGCAATATCTCAAGGTGCTACGCTGTTCAGACACCTCTCCGCTGTTCTCTAAAAATCCTCGGCGCAACAAATGTTTGCGCAAAAACCACGCGTTGACAAGACTAAATTTGAATGGCCCCGTCACTGGGGTTGGCCGCCTCAGTATCATCAAAAGCTTTTGAGTTCTGTGCTGTAGATCACAGACGCCCAGATGAACCTGTTCCATCATGTCGGGTGCGCGTCCAACACGCGCGTCAAGCCACGATCAGGAGAAAGTCCCATGTTAGAATCAATTGCCCGACAAGGCCAGTGTAACCACTACAGTAAACGATCCCTCCAAGGTGCCGGAAGTCGTCACAGCACTGTGCGTTCGGTTTTCATGTTCTCCGCAGCTTTTGCCCTGCTGACTGCGTCATCGCCTCAAAGTGACGCCGAGGAATCACAAAAGACGTCAACCGAGCTTGGTCAATCCGACCAGACGGAGACCGTCGGGCAAAATCAAGCCGCGGCAAACAAGGCTGTAAAGCGCAAACCCAAGTGCATGCCAAAGCAACCCTGCCCCGATACTGCTGCCCCCCAGTAAATTTGGTGTTTGTTACATCCTGAGTTTGGAACCGGTCATGTTGAAAGTGCGCGAAAACGACGCTTGATGACCTGCGCCATTGCTATGGTGTTGTTTCTCCTCTAACTTCCGCTCGACGGTTGGCACGGGGGTTATGAGAGCAACGCCTTGGAAGAAACCGAATTACGCCATCTCACAGCATGCCGCCTGTTTAAAGGCGTCGATACAGCGGCCTTGGACCTGATCCGGCGCGCCGCCACTCCGTTCAAGGTTGCGGCTGGGCAGCAGCTTTTTGGACGGGGCGACGATGGTCTCATGATGTACGCTGTCCTCGTTGGCCGCCTCGAGGTTTATGCCATCACGGAATCCGGTCGAAAAGTCTCACTCAATCTCGTGCGCGCTGGAGAGTGTATTGGTGAGATCAGCATGTTCGATGGTGTTGCGCGCAGTGCATCCATTGCAGCCCAGGACGACTCGGTGTTGCAACCGATCTCGAAGGTCACGTTTTCTGCCGCATCAGCTCAATCACCAGTGCTTGCATTGAACATGATTGGGATTCTGTGTGAGCGTTTCAGATGGGCCAGCAGTTCGGTTGAAGACTTTGCCATTCTGACTCTCGAACGCCGACTGGCACGACGGCTTTTGTTGCTGCATGAAAGATTTTCGAACCGAGATGGAGAAATCACAATGACGCAACACGATCTGGCTGATTTTGCAGGTGCCTCGCGCGAAGCGACAAACAAAGTTCTCATGCAATGGAAAACGGCGGGCGTCATCGACATCCGGCGTGGCTCCATCAAGTTGCTGTTGATGGATCAGCTGGATCAGCTCGCACACGCCTAGAGGCAACGTCGCAGAAACACTTGAACAGCGTTGCATCAAACAAAAAGAAAACTGTCTTCTGTCAAGAGGCCGGAAAATCCAACCAAGGTGACGCAAACATCACCCGCCTCGACAATGGTGTTGCCATTCTCGAACCATGTATCAATCTCTGGATTGTTGTTCGGGCAATCAAAATCGAACGCGATGGTGTCAAGTCCAAGCTGGAAGTCCATGATGAAGTTGGAGGCCCCGGCGCCGTTGCCAAATACGAACCTGTCAGCAGCCATGTCGGTGTCCTGGTTTGAAAACACCACGTCGCCCCACATGTAGTTTTGAACACTGGCCCCGCGGCCAGAGGCATTTCCTGCAATCAGGATGTCTTCACCCGCACGCCCTTCCCACTCCAGAGTGCAGGCATCGCCGATCAGTACATTGATGACAGAGCCTTTTTTGGCATTCCCGCCAACCAACATATCAGCCCCGCCTTCAGCATTTCCGGTGAGCACCCCACCATCACCGATCAAGACATTATGAACGGTACCTTTTGAACCAGAGTCGCCACCACTCAAATAATCTGCGCCGCCCGTTGCGGACATCAGCAAAGCAGCATCACCAAACAAGACATTCTCGACGTTGCCCGTTGAGCGGCTGTTACCACCTTTCAAAACATCGCGACCACCCGATGTATTGACACCAAGTGCCGCAGCATCTCCAAAAATAGCATTCTGCACCAAACCGGACCCCCATGCGTCGCCACCTATCAACGTGTCACATCCACTCGTCGCACGATCAAGCACCAGAATGGCATCGCCCAACAACGCATTTTGCGTGGTCCCGGCGCCATAAGAATTCCCGCCTCTCAGAAAATCAGCTCCGGCACGGGCATCGTCTTGAAGTGTAAACGCATCCCCGATCAAAGCGTTCTCTACAAATCCGGATGATTTGTTGTGTCCGCCAACAATACAGTCATTGCCTGCAACGCCTCTGTCGGCGATCAGCATGGCATCGCCGACCATTGCGTTTTGAACGCCGCCCGTACCCAGGTTATGGCCACCTGTCAGACTGTCGCGACCGCCCTTTGCCGAACCCGTGATCTCAATCGCATCTCCCAGCGCCACATTTAAAACGATGCCTTGATTTGAGTTTGACCCCCCTGAGATTCTGTCGTTACCGCCTTTCATGGTTTGGCCAAGGTCTGCCACATCACCAATTGCCAGTTGCGCCACAAAACCTCTGGCATCATTTGCGAGTTGGATAACCGAGTGTTTGGGCGGCTGGTTCAAATCGCCGATGAGCAGCCTTTCGGTGAAGCTCCCATCTCCGATACCCCCGGGGAGACCGTTGAAATTTCCGTTGAATGCACCAAAATTGAAGTTTCCATTTTCACTGCCGACATTCAACACGCCATTGAATGCGCCGGTGTTGGCGTTGCCATTGAAGTCGCCGGTGTTTCGATTTCCGTTGAACGCACCCAGGTTTGATTGCCCGTTGCCGCTGCCTCCACCATTGTTGAGGCCGTTGAACGCCCCCAGATTTGTATTCGATTGAACGCCGTTGAAAGCACCTCCCGCGTCAACCTTGAGGGACGAGGTTGACGCCGGAGGAAGTATCGTTATGACTGTTTGGGTACTCCAGTCAGATTGCGTCTGCTTTGCATGTTTTGCACGTGCCATGTCGTCCTCCGTCAACCCGATTCAGTTCAAATATCCGTCGAGCCAACCGGCTGAGGATGCAAATTTGACAATCGCCGCGCGGGACCGCAGTCCCAATTTTTCGGCAGCACGAAATCTGTAGGTTTCGATTGTCTTCACACTCAGTTCAAGTTGCCCTGAAATTTCCTTGTTGCTGAACCCGCGCGCCACGAGCTTCATGACATTCATTTCCCTGTTGCTCAGGTGCGTGGAGGTTGAACCTTGCACGTCAGGAAGAAGCAAGCCGGATGCAATGGCAGGATCGATAAAGGTGCCGCCATTGACAACTTTTCTGATGGCATAAAGAACATCCTGCGGTGCGGCGCGTTTCAGTACGTAACCGTTGACTCCGAGCTGAAACAGATAGCGGGCAAAGTGCAATTCATCATGGGACGTCAAGGCAATCAGGAAAGCCGTAGACGAGATATTGCGGATTGTTCCAATCAGGCTGGCAATATCTTCCAAGCCTTTCGGAAACTCAAAGACAACGAGATCCGGCTTCTCCCGATTGAGTGGCAGTCGCGTATCGCGCGATATGATTGAATCGACGATTTGCAGATCTCTGGAAGATCTGACAATGGCGCGCAGGCCTTGCTGCATGCAGGGTTGGTCATCGATGTGTAATATCTTGTGGTGAAGTGTTGAATGGTTGAACATTTTACTAACCGTCCGAACAATTGCACCCCCGGTCGCTTATGAGACTTTTCGAATTTTGAAATGTCAGACTTGGTCTGTCGACTTTTGCCTTGTGAACACCCTGGACCAGGCTGTCGTCCCGGTCTGTGATCTACACCACATAGCATAAACTCCGTTCAATTGCGAGAGCAGCGACGCTCCCAAAATCAGAAATCATTACGGCGGTTTCTGGAACATCAGAATACAAATTCAATAGCAGTGACAGTGAGTTGAAAACTTTTCGGCACTTGCGAAATCTTGCCCGCTGCTGCGGCATCTGTCAGGTTTTTCCTGACATCATATATTTCAGCATCGAAATTTAATGCCGTAGTTTTTCTCTCTCGATCTGCGGGTTCATCCGAATTGTCCACAACCGCGCACCATGGGACCATGCGTTCCATCAGCTCACGGACAAATGTTTGCCTGGGTGCTGAACACCCCAACCCCCTGAAAGGAAACTATCATGAAAAAGCTGCTCATCATCACCACCATCCTGTCAACACTTGCTGTTCCAGCATTTGCCCAATCCATTGGAAGCGGTAACGGCAACGGCAACGGCAACGTTGGTATTGGCAACGGTAATGGCAATGGCAACTCAAATACCGGCGCTTTCAATGGCAACTTGAATGGCAATGGCAACTTTGGCGTTGGCAACGGCAACGTAAACGGAAACGGAAACGCTGGCATTGGCAACGGCAACCTGAACGGCAACCAGAACCTTGGCTTCTTCAACGGCAATGGCAACGGCAATGGCAACATTGGCGCTCTCAACGGAAACGTGAACGGCAACCAGAACTTTGGTGCTGGCAACGGCAATTCGAACGGCAACTTCAACTTTGGTTTGCTGAACGGGAACAACAACGGCAACGCAAACCAATAAGCCCGGTTTTGCATCTGCCCCCGCCCCGTCTCTCAATGGGCGGGGGCTCACTCTGTGTTTCTTCGCCAGAAGTGGCATCACCAATGGAGGTGAAAATGAAAATGTCTTGGAAAATGAAATGGACGTGTGTGATCGCTTTAACGGCTTTTCAGCTGTTCGGCTCGCCGCTGTTTGCCGCCAGCATTGGCAATGGCAACGGTAATGGTAACGGCAACGTCGGGACCAACAACGGCAACAGCAATGGCAACAACAACACGGGTATCGGCAACGGTAACGGCAATGGCAACGGCAACGGCGCACCCGTTGGTTCCAACTGGGGCTATGGCAATTCCGGCTCCGGAAATGTTGGCGCTTTCAATGGCGGCACTGGAAATGTTGGCGCCCTCAATGGACTTGGCAACGTTTCGCCAACCAGTGGCAATAACAACCTCGGTTCCTTCAACGGAAACTTCAATGGTGGTCTGTTCAATGGCAATGGCAACATCGGCTCATTTAACGGCAACTACAACGGCAACGGCAACCTGCCATAGCTGTGCTGAGGATCGTAGCCATGCTGTCTGGTCGTAAACTTTTGATGGCGCTTGTCGTTGGCTCACTCGTGTTGCCAACTGCAGCGCTATCACACGTGCAACTCAGCGGTGGCAACAACAACGGCAACGGAAACATCGGTTCTGGAAATGGAAACTGCAATTCCGGCAGTAACAACGGCAACGGAAACATTGGGAACAACTTAGGCAATGGCTCGATTGCCACAAATGATGTCCGCCGCAAACAGCTGAAACAGTTGCAGGAGCAACTCAAAGACATGCCGTTGGGCATGAATATCTGGAAAATGCTGCCTAATTGTATGTCATAGTAGCGGCATGCAGGCAGGTCTGGCGAAATTTTGGAGCGGGCGAAGGGAATCGAACCCTCGTATGCAGCTTGGGAAGCTCCGGCAACAGGTTGATTTTGCTGATCCACGTTCCCCATCACGGCATTCCAGATGACGATCCCGAAAGGTATGAGACGGATGAGCCATATTTAGTGGAGGCCAAGCAAACTGATAACAAGCTCAATGTCCAACGCCCGCCTTTGTGTACCGAAATGTTTCCTTACCCTCCGTCAATTTCCTTCGATGTCTTTTCGAGTGAAAACTGGTAGGCTCAGATCTAATACAATTGCTGTCGCACGGAGCGTTAGTGCAGCAATAAACCCGGCGACCATTGACACATCTTTCGAAAAGCTCAGATATTGACCTGCGACGAAGACCGTCGCTCCCAGCAAGGCTGCAGTGACATAGATCTCACGTCTGAGAATGATTGGAATTTCGCCACCCAGGATGTCGCGGATGACACCGCCAAATGTGGCCGTGGCAACACCCATTGCGATTGCAATTGTCGGACTTACGCCAGCGGCCAAGCTTATGGCAGCTCCTGTAACAGAAAAGAGGGCAAGTCCCACGGCATCACACCACAGCACCAGCCGCAGTCTTGAATGCACGAGGTGGACGAAGAAGAAGGCGGCACAAGATACCAACACACAGGTCACAAGATATGCTGGCTGTTGCACCCAGAATACCGGCAGCGAGCCCAGCAACACATCGCGAACGGTTCCACCGCCAATTCCTGTGACGCTGCCAAGCAGTGCAAAGCCCACAATGTCCATCTTCTTCCGAGATGCGATGAGCGTTCCCGACAGAGCAAACACGCAAATGCCAAACCAGTCGAGGAATTGGGAGATGGAATCAAGCATGGATGAGCAATAGCAAATTCCAATAAAAAAGGCCCGACGCAAGTGCCGGGCCATCAGTCGCGAGTGAACGGTTACTTCCGTATGATCATCTTCTCAGGACCATAGGGATGATGCGTGATGTTACGGTTGCCATTATCGGTGATGACAAGAATATCGTGTTCACGATAGCCGCCTGCACCAGGGAGATGATTAGGGATTGTGATCATGGGTTCCATGGAAACCACCATCCCGGGCTCGAGCACCGTGTGGCAATCTTCACGCAGCTCAAGACCTGCTTCACGTCCATAGTAGTGGCACAATACTCCGAAGCTGTGACCGTAACCGAACGAGCGGTATTTCAAGAGTTGGTAGCGCTCATAGATATCGTTCAGTTCCTTGGCCACGTCAGAGCACTTGTTGCCGGGCTTCAACAATTCGATGCCGCGCTCATGCACCTCGATGTTGATATCCCACAAGCGCAGATTTTCATCCGTCGCTGTTTCACAGAACAATGTGCGTTCCAGTGCCACATAATAACCTGCCACCATGGGGAAGCAGTTGAGACTCAGGATGTCGCCGCGTTCCAGCTTGCGGCTGGTCACTGGATTGTGCGCGCCATCTGTGTTGATGCCAGACTGGAACCAGGTCCAGGTATCCATCAGTTCACCATCGGGCCACACCTTGCCAATTTCGTTGACCATGGCGGCGGTCGAATGCAGTGCCACTTCCCGCTCGCTAATGCCGACCTGCGTGGCCTCGCAGCAGGCCGCTCCACCAATATCGGCGATGCGCGTCATCTTCGTGATGTGTTCGATTTCTTCCTGCGATTTTACCATGCGTTGGCGCATGGCAGGCTGGGCAATGTCCACAAACTCCATATCAGGAAATTCTGACTTCAGGAGCGCCATGGTGTCGATATTGATATGATCGAACTCAATGCCAAGGCGCTTCACACCCTTGGTAAGGCCACGCACAGCATGAAAGTAGTTGTCCTTTTGCCAATCGGTATAAGTGACATTCTTGCCACCAAACGTGCGCCGCCACGGCTGGCCACCGTCAATTCCCGCAGAAATGGAAGTGCAGCCCTTGTGGTCAACCACCAAGCCATAGCGCCTGCCGAAATAGCAGAACATGAAGTCTGAATAGTAGCAAATGTTGTGATAGGAGGTGAAAAGTGCCGCGTCGATTTTCGCTTCCGCCATGTGTTTGCGGATGTTGTCCTGGCGCCGCTTCATTTCCTTTGCGGAAAATGTCGGTGTGACCGGCACGCCGTTGCCTTGGTAGTCCTGCAAGCGTTCTCTCGTCATTGTCATGATGTGCTCCTTGTAAATTAAATTGAAAATTCGGTTTGCAGTGCTTGCACGATGCCATCGGTGCAAACTGCAAGCATGAGTTCGCCTTTTTCGCGCGATGCATTTTTGGGTGACGACAATGTCCCGCTTGCCGGTGTCCATTCGGTCTTGACGGGATAGACATCATAGGGCGGGAATGTTGCTGCCGGATGGTCAACGGCCCGCTGCAATTGGACCAGTTCCGGGTAAAGCGCGAGCATGAGCGATGTCTCAAGCACGCCGCCGTGCTCGACAGCCCAGCCGGGAAAACCATCAGGATAGATTTTGGCGATGGTTTCTTCGTTGACGAAGTCCCAATAGGACAGGACGACAATCTTCACATCCGTCACATGGTCCCAGCGCAGTTCGCGGAGCGCGATATCGACGGCCTCATTGATGAACCATGAGTTTTCATAGTGTCCATTCACGATTGCGAAGTTGCGGCCGCCATGGCGTGCAAATTCCTTGATCACATCGCGCAGTTGATGAACCAGCGTTTGTCCTTCGAGGCTGACCGTGCCCGGCATGTGATTGCCGCCACCGCATTTCTGCTGTGACTTGTATCCGTATGTGAACGATGGCGCGACGAGGCCACCGATACGCTGGGCGACGCGTCGTGCAAATTCCGTCGGCAACAGCACGTCCACATGCAGTGGCATGTGGTGACCGTGTTGCTCCATTGAGCCCAGGGGAATGAGAATGGGAGTCTTGCCGTCTTTGACGCGGGCCTGAAAGTCAGGCCACGGCATCTCTGCCGCAAAAGGCCGCTGATCAGTCATCATCACCTCCCAAGCACATTGTGTGTTGTTGGCGGTGAGGAATAAGTC
>JANOPL010000039.1:0-26506 GCA_031421835.1 Hyphomicrobiales bacterium
GTTCGAAAACTTCCGCGTGGTTCCCCCCGGCACTGGCATTTGCCATCAGGTCAATCTCGAATATCTCTCACAAACGGTGTGGACGAAAACTGAAACAGTAGTGAAGGGCAAAAAGAAAACCAAAGTCACCGTAGCTTATCACGACACTTTGGTGGGCACGGATTCGCACACCACCATGGTCAATGGTCTTGGCGTGTTGGGCTGGGGTGTAGGTGGCATTGAGGCGGAAGCTGCGATGCTGGGTCAGCCGCAATCCATGCTGCTGCCAGAGGTCATCGGCTTCAAGATGACGGGCAAGCTCAAAGAAGGTGTAACGGCAACCGACCTCGTGTTGCTCGTAACCAATATGCTGCGCAAAAAAGGCGTGGTGAACAAGTTCGTCGAATTCTTCGGCACGGGCCTGCACTATCTGACACTGGCCGACCGCGCCACCATCGCCAACATGGCACCGGAATATGGTGCCACTTGCGGGTTCTTCCCGGTGGATAGCGTGACGCTGGATTACCTCAAACTCTCGGGCCGCAAGAATGACCGCATCGCGCTGGTTGAGAAATATTCCAAAGCTCAAGGCATGTTCAACGGCAAAGGCGCGCCTGACCCGGTTTTCACCGACACCTTGGAACTCGACCTCTCGACCGTTGTACCAGCAATGGCTGGTCCAAACCGCCCCGAAAAATTCGTGCCCTTGCAAGACATCAAGGCGGGCTTCCAATCCGCGCTGGATCAACCCAAGGACAAAGCCGGTTTTGCCAAAGCGGGCGAACAGGCCAGACGCGTCAAAGTCGATGGCAAGAACTACGACATTGGCCACGGCGACGTGGTCATCGCCGCCATCACGTCTTGCACCAACACGTCCAATCCATCGGTGCTGATCGGGGCTGGCCTTCTTGCCCGCAAAGCCGCAGCACTCGGCCTTACCTCAAAGCCCTGGGTCAAAACCTCATTCGCGCCGGGTTCACAAGTGGTGTCCGAATACATGGCCAAGGCAGGCCTGCAAAAAGACCTGGACAAGATCGGCTTCAATCTTGTGGGCTATGGCTGTACCACCTGCATCGGCAACTCCGGCCCGCTTGATCCTGCACTTTCAAAAGCCATCAACGACAATGGCATTGTCGCCTCAGCGGTGATCTCCGGCAATCGCAACTTTGAGGGTCGCGTCTCGCCTGACGTTCAAGCTGCGTATCTTGCATCACCACCGCTCGTGGTGGCTTACGCGCTGGCGGGCTCCACCCAAATCGACATCACGACGGAGCCGTTGGGCCACGACAAAAAAGGCAAACCGGTTTTCCTGAAAGACATCTGGCCTTCGAATTCTGAGATTCAGACGTTCATCGCCAAAAACGTGAACGCGAAAATGTTCAAGTCGCGTTACGCTGATGTGTTCAAGGGCGACAAAAATTGGCGCGCTGTATCGACGTCGAAGGGTGAAACCTACAATTGGGATAACACAAGCACCTACGTGCAAAACCCTCCGCACTTCGCAGGCATGCAGATGAACCCAAAGCCTGTGACCAACATCACATCGGCAAAAATACTGGGCCTTTTCGGCGACAAGATCACCACCGATCACATTTCACCCGCAGGCTCCATCAAGGCGGCCTCACCCGCCGGCAAATATCTCACCGCCAATGGCGTGGCCCCCATGGACTTCAATCAATACGGCACGCGACGCGGCAACCATGAAGTGATGATGCGTGGTACCTTCGCCAACATCCGCATCAAGAACCATATGGTGAAAGGCGCTGACGGCAATGTCAAGGAAGGCGGCCTCACGCTGCATCAACCCGACGGCGCTGAAATGTCGATCTATGATGCCGCCATGAAGTATCAAAGCGAGGGCACGCCTCTTGTTGTCTTCGCTGGTGTCGAATATGGCAATGGCTCATCCCGCGACTGGGCGGCGAAAGGCACCAACCTGCTCGGCGTGCGCGCCGTCATCGCCCAAAGCTTTGAACGCATTCATCGCTCAAATTTGGTGGGCATGGGTATTCTGCCACTGCAATTTAAGCAAGGTGAGTCATGGCAAACGCTGGGTTTGAAGGGTGATGAAACCATCACCATTAACGGCCTCGAAGACGGGCTGAAACCACGCGAAAGCATGACCGTCAACATCGTCCGTGCCGACGGCAGCAACACCTCAGTCGAAGTGCTCTGCCGCATCGATACACTGGACGAAATTGACTACTATAAGAACGGCGGCATTTTGCACTTCGTGCTGCGGAACATCGCGAGGGCGGCTTAGTCAAATTTTCTGTCACGTCGTGCATTTGCAAAAAGTGCACGACTTTGGCTTTGTGGGGCCGGATCTTTCAGCCTTGATCCCGGAACCCTTGGGATGAGGGGTGCTCGCTCCGCAATCGCAAGCGATTGCTAGGCAGGCCCTTCCGCAATCGCAAGCGATTGCTAGAGGGAGCGAGGGGAAACCCTTCGCGTAATGCGGCTTAGTGTAGAGCCGCGATGTATAGCGTCAGGTTTCCCCACGCGTGAAACGGATTATCTGGCTGAAACACATCCACATGCGTTCTCACTACAGTGTTCCGCAGCGCTCGCATTGTCGCTCTCGAACCTCAAGTGTGACCGGACTTCCCATTTAAGGGAGCGCAGAACATGCTGCTTACCGGCCCCGCAATCGCCCGCCCTAGCGGCCCAACCTTTTGAGGGGTCGAGGGTGATCAGTGACACTTGAACTTTCCAGCCACGTTAACTGGTCCCTTCAAGCCCGTTACCTCACTCCATCCAGGCTCACCGTCATGAGCAGGACCCCGTTGGAGGGAGGCGATCCTGATATAGGCTTAAGTTCCGTTCCTTGTCAAGGACTATTTTCAGATATGTTTTCTCCCTCATCGCTGCACGATGAGGGAGAAAAAGATGCCGCAAAGGAGGGGGGGCCGGATGGGGATGAAACTGTGGTTCCTTTCAACCATCAGTCGTCCTTGACGTATCCCCTATCCGGGCACATGCTGGACCGGATTCCAGATAAACCGGAGTTCTATTATGCCCCACTATATCGATTTCTTCGTCGTCCCGATTCCCAAGACAAAAGTCGACGCCTACAAGGCGCATGCCAAGCGTTGGGCGAAGATTTGGAAGAAGATGGGGGCTGTCGATTATGTTGAATGCCTCGCGGATGATGTGAAGCCGGGCAAGTTGACGTCCTATCCGCAGTCGGTTTTGCTGAAGAAGAATGAAACCATTGCTTCGGCTTATGTGGTGTTTAAATCCAAAGCGCATCGCGATCGACTTTGGAAGAAGATGATGGCTCACCCCGAACTCAAAGATATGGACATGAGTAAAATGCCGTTCGACGGCGCACGCATGTTCTTTGGTGGATTTAAGCAGATAGCATAAACGTTGAACCACTCCCTTTGAGGAGAAGACAATGACCCGATTCTTTTGTGTTTCATTTGCGACCCTCGTAGTTTTAACTTTTGGCGTTCAAGCCGCTGAACCTGTTCCTGAATTCTCCGCGTCCGACCCGTCCTGTGCCTGCATTGCCCAAGGCAAGCGGTGGTCGCAGGGCGAGGAGGTTTGCCTCGCGGGCCTCCGCATGGTTTGCGGCATGAACCAGAATGTAACGACATGGCAGAGTCTGGGGCAGTCCTGTCAGGTCAGTTCACTTTCCCGTGTGAATTTGAATTTCACTCCCATGTGATTGGTACGTGTTCGACATTGAGGCCATATTCTACCTATGAACACGATCACACTTTCACGTCGCGCAGCCCTCACCTTGGGCGCTGCAACACTCCTCGCACCTCTTGCCACACGGGCGGCCACTGCCAATCCGGTGTTGATTGAACTCTTCACCAGTCAAGGGTGTTCATCTTGTCCGCCTGCGGATGAATTGGCGGCCGAACTGGTGAACGACCCCAACAATATCGTTCTGTCTTTCAATGTCGATTATTGGGATTACTTGGGTTGGCGCGATACGTTGGCGAAACCTGAATATACACAACGTCAATATGATTATGCCAAATCGCGCGGTGATGGTTCTGTTTATACGCCACAAATGATTGTGAATGGTGGTGCGCACGCAGTGGGCAGTAAGCAGCGGGATGTACAACGGGAAATTGAGCGTGGCCGCGAACAATTGATGTCGGCAAATATCAAGCTTGCAGTCAGCGGCAAATCAATTTCTGTCGAGATTCCTGGCGTAGAGGTCGAAGGTGAAGCCACACTGTGGTTGATGGCGGTTGAACCGCGTGTCGTTCAAAAAATTGTAAGAGGTGAAAACTCCGGGAAAGATATCACCTATGTCAACGTGGTGAGAAATCTGGTTCCCGCTGCAATGTGGAATGGCGAGCCCTACAAGGGATCATGGATGCGCGACGCTGTGATGACAAAAAATACAACCCAGCTCGTTGCGGTTCTGCAGCACAATAAAGTTGGCAAAGTGATTGGCATCGCGCGCACATGAGGCTTGCCTTACTTTCGTACCAAGCATGAACTTCTTTTAATTGAACCATATCGCAATTGCTTGCGTTGACAGTCTAGCCGCGTTCAGCGCGGTGACCATTAACTCTTCGGGAGACTATCAATGCGCAAGATTCTTTTTGCGTCAGCCCTTCTGGCTGCCGTTTCGACATCTGCCTTCGCTGCAGGCACAATCGTTGACACCGCCGCAGGTTCAGCTGATCACACCACCTTGGTTGCGGCTGTGAAGGCCGCTGGCCTTGCCGAAACACTTTCAGGTGCCGGTCCCTTCACCGTGTTTGCACCGACCAACGCTGCGTTTGAAGCATTGCCAGCTGGCACTGTCGACACACTGTTGAAGCCAGAAAGCAAGGATCAGCTCACCAAGATCCTGACTTGCCATGTCGTACCAGCCAAGGCGATGGCCGCTGATGTGGCCAAGATGATTACCGATGGTTCGGGCACCGCCAAGGTGATGACCGTGGGTGGTTGTGAACTCACCGCAAAAATCGAAGGCGACAAGGTCATGATCACAGATGAAGCAGGTGGCACTGCCACTGTGACAACTGCAGACCTCGCCGGCTCAAACGGTGTGATCCATGTGATTGACAAGGTTCTGCTGCCCAAGATGTAAGAGGGGCGATGCTAAAAGAGAAGGGCGGCTGTTATGGCCGCCCTTTTTTATGCGGCTTGCTTGATAAGACCGCGATTAATCAGGCATTCTGCGATTTGTACCGCATTGAGTGCCGCACCCTTGCGCAAGTTGTCTGACACAACCCAAAGATTAATAGCGTTATCCAGTGTCTGATCATCACGAATGCGGCTGATGAACGTGGCATAATCACCGACGCACTCAACCGGGGTCACATACCCGCCATCCTCGCGCTTATCAACGACCATACAACCCGGAGCTTCGCGCAGAATGTCGCGCGCTTCATCGGCGGAAAGCGGTGTTTCAAACTCGATGTTCACTGCTTCCGAATGACCAACGAACACGGGCACGCGCACGCAGGTTGCGGTGAGCTTGATTTTCGGGTCGAGAATTTTCTTGGTCTCAACCATCATCTTCCACTCTTCCTTGGTGTCCCCGGAGTCCATGAACACGTCGATATGAGGAATGACGTTGAAGGCGATCTGCTTCGTAAACTTCCGCGCATCGGGTGAGTCATTGACGAAGATGCCCTTGGTCTGAATCCAGAGTTCATCCAGACCTTCTTTGCCAGCACCCGATACTGATTGATAGGTCGAGACGACAACGCGCTTGATTCTGGCGACGTCATGCAACGGCTTCAGCGCTACAACGAGTTGCGCGGTGGAACAGTTGGGATTGGCGATGATGTTTTTGCGGGTTTTCCGCGACATATACTCGGTGAGCACGTGGGCATTCACCTCAGGCACCACCAGGGGCACCTCGGGGTCGTAACGCCACACGGAAGAGTTATCGATGACAATGCAACCCTTGGCGCCGATTTTGGGTGACCATTCTTTCGACACAGCCGAGCCTGCTGACATCACACAGAAATCAACCTGAGAAAAATCAAACTGCTCCAGGTCTTTGCATTTCAGTGTTCTGTCGCCGTATGACACTTCGACGCCAATGGACTTGCGCGAGGCCAGCGCATGTACTTCATCGGCGGGGAATTGGCGTTCAGCCAGAATGTTAAGCATTTCGCGGCCCACGTTTCCCGTGGCTCCGACAACTGCAATTCTATAACCCATGTGGTAAACTCCTCGAAGGATTTGCGCGCCATCCCCGGAGGTCATTTTGACCACGCCTAGGCAAAATCAACGGCCAACCCCCCGCGGGGGACAGGCCGGGGGGAGGCTTAGATAGTTTTGCTTTTTGTGGTCTTGAACGTCATTTCGCCGCCGCTTCTAGCAGCTTGGCCTGTTGAGTCAATCACTTGCGAAAAGGTGTTGGCTTTGGAGATAAGCCGCGCTATGAACCGCGTCGACCAATGCGGAGAGGTGGCAGAGTGGTCGATCGCGTCGCACTCGAAATGCGAAGTACGCGCAAGTGTACCGGGAGTTCGAATCTCCCCCTCTCCGCCATTTTACTTTTTCAAGCAGCGTCGGCGTATTCCGCACCAGTCTTGGCACCTGTGATGTAAGCCACCACGTCGTTGCCATTGGTGTCTTGCTTCAACAGGTTCGCAACGATGCGACCGCGGCGGAAGACGATGATACGGTCGACGAGGTCGAAGACCTGACGCATATTGTGGGAGATCAAGATCAGTGGTTCGCCGTTGGCTTTCAGTGTACGGACGATATTCTCGACCTGCGCGGTTTCCTGGACACCCAAGGCCGCCGTGGGTTCGTCCATGATGATGAGCTTTGATGCAAACGTGGCGGTGCGGGCAATGGCCACGCATTGGCGTTGACCACCCGACATGTTGCGGATGGTGTTGGAGAGGGAGGGAATTTTTACGGCTGTGCGTTCCAACGCGGCTCGCGTGGCGTCGCGCATGGCCTTGCGGTCGAGTATAGAGAAAGGACCAAGATTGAATTTGATTTTCTCGCGTCCGAGAAACAGATTTGAAGGTACGTCCAAGTCGTCAGCCAACGCCAGTGTTTGGAACACAGCTTCAATGCCAGCTTCACGCGCATCAAGCGGGCCTTTGAAATGCTGTTCCTTGTCGTGAAAAATGATCTTGCCGCGGGTGGGTTGTTCCACACCGGTGATCTGCCGGACGAAGGTGGACTTGCCCGCACCATTGTCGCCCATGATGGCAACGTGCTCACCTTGGCGCAGTTCAAAGTTTGCCCCTTCGAGCGCGTGGACGCCGCCGTAATGCTTGGTCAAGTCTTCGGTCCTGAGAATGATGTCAGACATGATTAGCCCCGCGTACCTTTCCGGCGCTGCCGCCATTGATCCAACACCACCGCACCGACAATGATGAAGCCTTTGACCATTTCCTGATAGTAGGCGTCGAGCTGCATGAAGGTGAAGCCTGAGATGATGACGCCGAAAATCAAAGCGCCAATCACTGTGCCGACAATCGAACCGCGCCCGCCGGACAATGAAATGCCACCGATGACGGCCATGGCAATGGCGTCAAGTTCATACATCACACCCATGCCGGCTTGTGCGGTGAGGTTCTTGGAGCTCAATACGATGGCCGCAACTGAAGCCAATACACCAGCAATGCTGTAAACGAGGATCTTGTGATGCTCGACCTTGATACCAACAGTGCGAGAGGCCTCCTCGTTTGAACCAATAGCATAACAGTGCTTGCCGTATTTTGTGTAGGTCAGGATCAATTGGAACAGAATGGCAAGGGCGATGAAAATGAACACCGGATTCATGCCCTTGCCGATTTCGGCATAAGTTTCAGTCGGAAAAGAAATCGGGTTTCCTTTCGACCACCACTTTGAAAAACCACGCGCCGACACCATCATGCCCAGCGTTGCGATAAAGGGTGGAATGCGGGTGTAAGCGATCAGTGCTCCATTGATAAAACCAGCAATCAAACCGCATGTGAGGCCGATAACAATGGGCAGGATAACGGGATTATCCATCAGGTAGTCAGGGAAAATGGCTTTTGGATTGGCCTTGCCGTTGACAATGGCTGTTTGTGCAAACGACATCGTAATCATGGCGGTTGCACCCACAATCGAGCCCGACGACAAATCAATGCCTCCGGAAAGAATGACTTGTGTGACACCGAGCGCGATAATGCCAACGATGGAGACCTGCAAGATAATGACTTGCAGTCGCTGTTCATTGAACAGGGTGTCCACGTTGTCGCGCGTGTTGAACAGGAATGAATCGCCGAGGAACACGCGGCCCATGATTTCAAACGCTGCGACAATCACCAGCAGCGCGAAAAAGACGTTGAGTTCAGCGGGCCAGGCTTTTTTTGAAGCGTCGTATTTGAGGCCGCCCACACCGGTTTCAATTTTTGCCACGTGCCGTCTCCGTCAGTTTTCTTGTACAACAGGCTGACAATGAGGTGCTGTCAAGGGTGAAGGCCCCCATCGCCCTTCGGGCACTTCCCCAACAAGTTGGGGAAGAAATTAATTCGCCCAACCTTCCCCAACTTGTTGGGGAAGTACCCTGAAGGGGGGATGGGGATCTCTAACCAACAAAAGAAGAGCGGCTCTTCTCAGAACCGCTCCCCGTTTGACCCAAGAACGATTAGTTCTTCTTCAGGTAGTCAGCGATGTTGGCTGGTGTTACGAGTTGGAAGGGGATGTAAACCTTCTGTTCAACAGCCTCACCCTTGGACAACTTGATGGCGGCTTCCAGAGCGCCTTTGCCTTGACCGGCAGCGTCCTGGAACACTGTGACGTCGAGGTCACCAGCTTGCATCGAAGCCAAAGCATCTTGTGTGGCGTCAATGCCGCCCACAACAACTGACTTCATGTCAACGCCAGCAGCCTTAATCGCTTGCAGTGCACCAATGGCCATTTCGTCGTTGTTGGCGATGACGGCGTCATAGGGCTTGCCGGCGGAGATCCAGTTGGTCATCAAACTTTGGGCCTGGTCGCGTGACCAGTTGGCAGTTTGCTGATCGATCACGTTCAAGGTGACAACGCATTTGCCGGCCTTCACAACGTCATAGATGTCAGCAGTGCGTTGTACCGCGGCCTGGTTCGAAAGTTCGCCCTGCATGACGTAGACTTGGGCGTTGTCTTTGCCAGCTTCCTTGAGGAGGCGGCAGATTTCAATGGTTTCCAACGTGCCGGAGTCAACTTCGTTTGAAGCCACAAAGGCTTGGTTGTCGGGCATGGTATCAACATTGATGGGCTGACGGTTGACGTAAACCAGAGGAATGTTGGCAGCGGCAGCAGCATCCGACATGGCTTGTGTTGCTGATGTATCAACCGGGTTCACGATGATGGCAGATACGCCAGAAGCGGCGAAGTTCTTGATTTGGTCCAGCTGCTTTGCAACATCATTGCCAGCATCTTCGATTTGAACGGAAACGCCCATGTCCTTGGACTGAGCATCAATGCCATTGCGAAGAACGGTGAGGAAGTTGTCGTCAAATGCGGCCATGGAAACGCCGATCTTGGTTTCGGCCAAAGCCGATGTCGACATCAAAGCGGCCATTGAGGCTGCGAGAAGAAACTTTTTCATGTGGGGCTCCTTAGAACGATGGTGTCCGGCAGCACCTTGTTGTTATGCCGGAATGTCCTGAAATGGACGGCAGTTGGCTGATCCGCGCTGTCATATGATCGAGCAGGCCAAACGAAGTTTGCTGATGGCACAGGGATGCCACGTCCAAATCCTCCCATGGTCTCGCCCGTGCTTCTATTGGCGCAGTGCGGTTGTTGAGAAATGGAATGTTTATTTCATTTCTCAACAGGTGTGGCCAGACTATTCCAAGCGACAGCGGAGTCAATCATTTGAGGGGAATTTACATCAATCCTATCATTTTATATCATGAAAGGTCCCCATCGCCCTTCGGGCACTTCCCCAACGAGTTGGGAAGAGAGAGATTTGTTTTCTCCCTCAACTTGTTGGGGGAGCTGTCTGAAGGACTGAGGGGGCCCTCATTTAGACATTCTCCGGCAGAAACACGTCGGGTGGCAAGTTCAGTGGACGCAGGTGCGGCATATCCTGGCCCGTCGTACCTCTGGCCATGGCTTCCACCAACAGCCGCGCCAAAGAAGCGAAAGGCGTGCCCAAGGTTAAGTCGATCACACCATCATGCAAGGCGGCACGGGTGGCCGGAGTGAGTTCGTTACACACAGCAACCAATTGGCGGGGAAAACAAAACTCACGCAAGGCCCGGATCAATCCTTCCTGGCCGCCACCTGACACATAAATTGCTACCAAATCGGAAGTTTCCGAAACCATATCTCTGACAGCTTCATAAGCGATGCCTTCATCATCCAGGTTGATGATGGGTTCTAGCAACTGAAAGTCCGGTGCATGTTCGCGCATGTAGGTGCGGAAACTGATTTCTGACAGCTCCTGATTGAGGTAGCCGTGGCTGCCCACCAGAATACCAATTTTGCCGGGTTTTTTCGCCAGTCGACTGATGGTCCAACCAGCGATACGCCCGCATTTCCGCGAGTCCGCACCAAAGTGACCCGAGCAGAGGTCGCTGTTGATGTTGCTCAACAAAGTGAAAACAGGCTTGCCTTGCGCAATAATTGTTGCGACGGCTTCGTTCACCAAGGGGTGCTCCATGGCGACAACGGCAAGCGCGTCAGATTTCTTCGCCATCAGCAATAAGCGTTCTGCAATGATGGCGGGCTCCACGTCTTCAACGTATTCGACGGTGGGCTTGCCTTCGACCATTCGATTGGACCTCGACGCCGTTATCAATTCATGGCCCAGCTGTTTGTAAAATGCGTCCGGTTTTTGCAGCAGGAAGCCAAAGCGCCGGACTGGCATTTCATGGATGCGGCGTTTCAACAGGCTGGTGGCGTGATAACCAATGTCTTCGGCGGCTTTGACAACGCGCTGGGCCGTGTCATTACTCACAGGCAAGCGACGGTTGATGACGCGGTCCACGGTAGCAATGCTGACACCGGCGGCGACGGCCAAATCTTGCAGGGTAGGGCGCTTGACCATAAATGACAGAAACCACCAAATGAGATAGAATGATATGAGATGATAAAAACCCTCATAATCTGATTGCCGTAACGAAACAAGCATTCTATTTTAATCAGAAATCAAAAGGTTGTTTCATGATGCTTGCCTCACCGACTGCGAACTATGTTCACCGTGATTACAGTATGTTGGGGCTTGAATCGTCTGAGGCGGTAAAAGCCGGGCTGAAATCAGCAGATTGGTATCACACGGATATTCCCCGCAAGGACATCAAAGAGCTGATGAAGCGTGTGGATGGCCCCGCCATTCGAGATACGCTGATTTGGCTCGGGCTCATGGTGGTGTTTGCGGCCCTGGCGATCTACCTGTGGCCGTCCTGGTGGGCCGCTTTGCCTCTGCTGGCCTATGGTGTCCTATATGGATCGGCCACGGATTCACGCTGGCATGAATGTGGACACGGTACGGCGTTCAAAACGGCGTGGATGAATGATGTGGTTTATCACATTGCCTGCTTCATGATCATGCGCAACCCCACGCGCTGGCGCTGGAGCCATACACGCCATCACACGGATACGGTGATCGTGGGTCTTGATCCTGAAATCGCCGTCATGCGCCCGCCCGTCGCGTTCAAGGTGGCGCTGGCCTATGTGGGTGTGCTCGACGCGTGGGATGCCATGAAGATGATGCTGATCAATGCGTTTGGTAAAATTACCGACGAAGAGAAATCTTTCATTCCAGAAATGGAGTGGCACAAGGTCATTCTCGTCGCGCGTGTTTGGTTTGTGATTTATGCGGCAGCTATTGCTTTGGCATATTACCTGAATTCCTGGCTGCCGATTTTGCTGATTGGTACGCCACGCCTTTATGGCGCTTGGCACCATGTGCTCACGGGCTTGATGCAGCATGGCGCTTTGGCCGACAATGTGCTGGATCACCGGATGAATTCACGCACGGTTTACATCAACCCGGTCTCGCGGTTCATTTACTGGAACATGAACTACCACATCGAACACCACATGTTTCCGATGGTGCCCTATCACGCGCTGCCCCGCTTGCACGAGCTGATCAAAAATGATCTGCCCGCCCCTACCAAGTCGATGTGGGCCTGCTACAAGGAGATGATTCCGGTGTGGAGGCGGCAAATGCGCGGTGAGGATGTGTTCCTCGTGCGCGAATTGCCACCCACCGCCAAACCTTATCGCCCTGACCTGCATGGTCAAATGGCAGCTGAATAAAGAGGACATGAGACATGGCAACCTGGACAGAAGCCTGTGCAGCAGACGATATTCCGAACGAAGACGTGACGCGCTTTGACCACGCGGGCAAAACCTATGCGCTGTATCGTTCTCCCGATGATCAATACTATGCCACCGACGGGTTATGCACCCATGAGAAAATCCATCTCTGTGATGGCCTGGTCATGGACCACATCATCGAATGCCCGAAGCACAATGGCCGCTTCGATTATCGCACCGGAGCCGCCAAGGGAGCGCCGGTCTGCATCAACCTCAAAACCTATCCGGTGAAAGTTGAGGGCGGCAAAGTCTTCATCGACGTGGCGTGATGACACGTCCCTCATCCGTCTCGCGTTGCTCGCCACCTTCTCCCGAAAACGGGAGAAGTGAAGCATCTTCACCTCGCCCGCTTGCGGGAGAGGACGCCGCGCAGCGGCAGGTGAGGGCCTTCGTATGACTTCTCCCATCGTTATCATTGGTACAGGCATGGCGGGTGCCAGAGCGTGCATTAACTTGCGCGCAAATGACTATGAAGGTGAGATCGTTCTCATCGGTGAAGAATTGCTGTTGCC
Source organism: Hyphomicrobiales bacterium (assembly GCA_031421835.1). GTDB lineage: Bacteria > Pseudomonadota > Alphaproteobacteria > Rhizobiales > Aestuariivirgaceae > Aestuariivirga. Next base: position 12,726 of record JANOPL010000039.1, read on the forward strand.
GTATGATCGTCCGCCCTTGTCGAAGTCCTCGATTTTGGAAGAAGGCGAACCCGAACCTGTCTGGCTGATGGATGAGACCATCGCGTCAGAATTGAAGGTGACTGTGCGCAAAGGCGTTGAGGCCAAGGCCATCGATCCCGGTGCGAGAACCATTGCGCTCAGCGACGGCTCAACGCAGTCATATTCGAAACTGTTGTTGGCCACTGGCGCCAAGCCTCGCAAGCTTTCGTTGCCCGGCGGTGAACATGCGCTGACGCTCCGCAACCACGAAGACACGCTTGATTTGCGCCGACGTTTTCAACCCGGCAAAAATATCGTCATCATCGGGGGTGGGTTTATCGGACTGGAACTTGCGTCGTCGGCGGCAAAACGGGGATGCCATGTCACAGTGGTTGAAGCCCAACCGCGCATTCTCATGCGTGGCGTGCCTGAACCTATTGCCAAAATTATTCATGATGAACATGTGAAACATGGTGTGCACATGTTGGTGGGCACGGGGCTGTCGCATTTGACAGCGGACGCCGTGCACTTGGCTGATGGTCGTGTCATTCCGGCAGACAGTATCATTGCAGGTATCGGTGCGGCACCTGATGTGAAGCTCGCGGCTGATGCAGGGTTGGCAGTTGAAAACGGCATTGCCTGCAACGCGTTTATGCAAACATCTGACGCCAATATTTATGCCGCTGGCGACTGCGCGTCGTACATCAATCAGAAATTGGGCGGTCGCCGTATGCGCCTGGAAGCGTGGCGTTCCGCGCAAGAGCAAGCGGCAACCGCTGCTGAAAACATGCTCGGCGGCTCAAAGGTTCACAATTCCATTCCATGGTTCTGGTCCGATCAATATGACTTAGGCTTGCAAATCGCGGGCATGGCCGACATGGGGCCTGTGACCATCACCCGGAAAATTGATCACAACACCATCGTGTTGTTTCACTTGGCCGATGACGGCACCTTGATGGGGGCGAGCGGCATTGGCCCTGGCACCGCCATTGGGCGTGACATTAAAATGTCCGAGATGATGATGGCCAAAAACATGAAGCCCGCCGCTGCACTGTTGGCTGACCCTGCTCAGCCCCTTAAAGCGATACTCAAAGGTTAACCCATGGCGCAAAAGAAACCTACCGTTGCTGATATCCGCGCCAGCAAGGGAAAATATCAATACACCATGATGCGCACCGAGACGTGGGATGAATTGGCAGCCGCACAAGCTGCTGGCATCGACATGGTTTCAGTACCACCCGATATGTTGATGCAAAAACACTTTCGCGATGTCGCTCCCACAGTGTTCGCTGTGCCAGGCATGCCGCTGTATGGAGCGCCTGCCTCGCAAGACATCTACATGCAGTGGGCTTATGACATGATGAATGCCGGGGCTGACGCGGTTTACTGCGCGGCCTCGTTCGACACAGTTGAGCGCATGGCGAAAGACTACATCCCCGTCATTGGCCATGTTGGTTTGGTGCCGCATTACTGCACATGGACGGGGGGCTTCAAAGCTGTTGGCAAATCCGCTGCTTCAGCGTTGGACGTTTGGGATCGCTGTAAACGTTACCAGGACGTTGGTGCTTTTGGTGTTGAAATCGAAGTGGTGCCGCCTGAAGTCACGCAGGAAATTGCAAAGCATACCAACTTGTTTCTGATATCGATGGGCGGCGGCAAGGGTGGCGACTGTCAGTATCTGTTTGCCTGTGACGTGCTGGGCTACAACGCTGGCCACGTGCCGCGCCATTCCAAAAAATACGCGGATCTCGCGGTGGAATACGCCAAGATCCAGGACATCCGCATTGGTGCGTTCAAGAGCTTTGTCGACGAAGTGCAATCAGGCGCTTGGCCAACAGCGGAATACATCGTTCATGCCCCGCCAGAAGAAATGGCAGCGTTCAAAAAATTAATGGCGAAATAATCAAACGACCTAACGGAGAAAACACATGATCAGATTTGGCGTCATCGGCGCTGGCCGCATTGGTAAAGTGCATTCGGCCACGATTGCGAACAACCCGAAGGCAAAGCTCGCTTACATCGCCGATGCCATGCCTGCTGCTGCCGAAAGCCTTGCCGCGCAATATGGTGCAAAAGTTGCCTCGGTTGATGACATCATGAAGGCCAAAGATGTGGACGCCGTATTGATTGGTTCCCCCACGGGTTTTCATGCTGAACACATTCAAGCCGCATCAAACAATGGCAAAGCCATCATGTGCGAAAAGCCCGTGTCATTGGATGTGGCCAATATCCATGAGACATTGAAGGTGGTGGAAAAAAATAAATCAACCTTGATGATCGGCTTCAACCGCCGCTTTGACCCCAACTTTGCCGAACTTGAACGTCGCATACGCTCTGGTGCCGTGGGCGCCATTGAAATTGTCACAGTGATTTCCCGTGACCCGAACCCGCCACCACCATCCTATGTCAAAGGCTCCGGCGGTTTGTTCCGCGACATGATGATCCACGACTTCGATATGGCCCGCTTCCTGATGGGCGAGGAGTTTGTCGTCGTGCAGGCATTGGGTTCATCGCTTGTTGACAAGGGCATTGGCGAAGCCGGCGACGTTGATACGGCAGCCGTGCAAATGCAAACCGCTTCAGGCCGCATTGCCGTCATCACCAACTCGCGCCGCGCCACTTATGGCTATGACCAACGCATGGAAGTGCATGGCTCAAAAGGTATGCTGACAGCAGCCAATGTCCACAACACCACGGTGCAGTTGCATAACGGCCAAGGCACACAAGCTGACCCTGTGCAGAACTTCTTTCTGGAACGTTATTTCCAGGCCTTTACCAACGAACTCAACACCTTCATCACGGCCGTCGAAGTCGGCGACCGTAACCCAAAGCCATCTGGCTTTGATGGTTTGCAGGCAGGGGTGTTGGCCGATGCGGCGACCTTGTCGTGGCAGACTGGCAAGCCTGTGAAGGTTTGAGTCATAAATTCTCGTGACATTGTCTTCGGCAGCGGTTCAAATCTGAAGCCGGAGACTAAAATGCCCCACTCAGATTCGATTTCGCACCTTCTTGACCGCCGAAAGCTTCTGCTTGGCCCCAACGTCGCAACTTTTTATGACGAGCCGGTTCACCTCGTAAAAGGCGAAGGTGTTTGGTTGTGGGATGCTGCGGGACGCAAATATCTCGACTGCTATAACAACGTGCCGCATGTCGGCCATTGCCATCCGAAAGTGGTGGAAGCCATTTGTAAACAGGCATCAACACTCAACACCCACACACGCTATGTGCATGAACTTGTGCTCGACTATATCGAACGCCTGACAGCGACGATGGATGCGCCGCTCAGCTCTGCCGTGATGACATGCACCGGGACGGAGGCCAATGATCTTGCCCTTCGCATGGCCCGCAGCGTAACGGGTAAAATTGGCGTTATTGCCACCGATCATACTTACCACGGCAACAGTTTGGCTGTGTCGCAACTCTCGACCACAAGCAAACCGGCAGGCCCTGCATTCGACAATGTGCGCTTTGTGCCGGCACCTGATTCCTATCGCCCGCTGGGTGGTGTTGCCGGGCTGGAGCATGGCCTTCGCTTTGCCGACGCGGTGCAACGCCAAATCGATGAGCTTGAAAAATCCGGCCACGGCTTTTCCGCCATGATGCTGTGCCCCTATTTCGCCAATGAAGGTTTCCCCGATTTGGTCGAGGGATGGTTGAAGCCAACAGCAGACGTTGTGAGGCGGGCTGGAGGTTTGCTGATTGCCGATGAAATTCAGCCGGGGTTCGGCCGTTTGGGCAGCCACATGTGGGGCTATCAACAGGCAGGTATTTTACCCGACATTGTGACCTTGGGAAAACCCATGGGCAACGGCCATCCGGTGGGCGCCCTCGTGACGTCGTATGATGTATTGGCACAGTTTCGCGGAACGTCGAAATACTTCAACACATTTGGTGGCAACCCCGTGTCGTGTGCGGCAGCCATGGCCACTTTGAAAGTTGTTCAGGATGAACAGTTGATGCAGAACGCGGCGCGCGTTGGGGCTTATGCAAAAGCAGGTTTGCAAGCGTTGAGTTTGAAACACAAGGTGATCGGCGATGTGCGGGGCAGCGGTTTCTTCTTTGGCATTGAATTGGTACTGGACCGGAAAACCAAATCACCAGCCACGGCCTATGCCAAACGCATTTCGAATGCCATGCGCGAACGTGGTGTGTTGATGAGCTTCATTGGCATTCACTACAACGTTTTGAAAATGCGCCCGCCCATGACATTCAGCACTCAACATGCTGACATGATGATGTCGGCCCTTGATGAAGCTCTATCAGTGGAGCCCGTGGTCGCGTGACGCTGAAGCTGGCGCAGGCTGCAGCTGCATTTTGGCCGTTCGAAACCAAGTCACTTGCCTTGGCAGCCCACCGCGAGAATGCTGTTTATCGGTGGGATACGCTTTCGGGTGTCTATGCCCTTCGCCTGCACCGCCCTGGTTATCGCAGTGACAATGAGCTGCGTTCTGAAATTGAGGTCATGCGCGCACTGGCTGACACGGGCTGTTTGGTGCCCGCACCCGTGGCCTCAACATCAGGCCAGCATCTGGTGCAAATCGATGGTATTCAAGTCACTGTGTTGACGTGGCTCAACGGCGTGCCACTGGGTGAAACAGGAAAACCATTTGCCCACGCCAACCGTTCGGGCATTTTTTTTGCGATGGGTGAAGCGATGGCAAAAATGCACAATGCCCTCGACCGCTGGACACCGCCTCAAAATTTTCAACGCGTGCAGTGGAACACCGAGGGGTTGTTGGGTGACGAACCTCATTGGGGCCCGTTTTGGGACAATCCAGAACTGTCATCAACCGAAAAGAAGCTCGTGCTGGATGTGCGACAACACTTGAAGCGTCGATTGGAAAACAAAGTGTGGGATTATGGCTACATCCATGCCGATCTCGTGAGCGAAAATCTTCTGGTGAATGGCAATGACATTCACATTATTGATTTTGACGACAGTGGCTTTGGCTTTCGTTTGCACGACATTGCAACGGCGTTGGTGAAGCACCATGCCGAACCTGACCACGATCAATTGCGTGCGGCATTGATTGCAGGTTATCGCACACTTCGGCCGCTTGATGTCGAACACATCGACATGTTTCTGTTGATCCGCAAACTCAGTTACCTGGGTTGGATCATGCCGCGCATGGACGATGCAGCAGGCAAAACCCGCGCGGCTCGCTTTTTGCGGGAAGCCATATCAGCCGCCCAAGCCTATGATGTCGCAGCCGATTAACAGCAGCGGACAAGCACTTTCCTTTCAACTATAAGCCAGCAGCACGGCGGAAAGAACAGGAGCAAGTTTGCAATGGACTACGAGTTGTTTTTCAAGCAGCGGCTTGAAGACTTGAAATCCGAGGGGCGCTACCGCGTATTTGCAGATTTGGAACGGCAGCGTGGCGCATTCCCTAAAGCCACGTTTCACGGCGACAATTCACCGCAAGAGATTACCGTTTGGTGCTCCAACGACTATTTGGGCATGGGCCAGCACCCAAGTGTGATTGCCGCCATGCATGAGGCGTTGGACAAATGCGGAGCGGGCGCTGGTGGCACACGGAATATTTCCGGCACCAATCACCATCACGTCAAACTCGAACGTGAACTTGCAGACCTGCACGGCAAAGAATCCGCACTGTTGTTTACATCTGGCTACGTGTCAAACTGGGCTGCACTCGGCACACTTCCCGCTCTGTTGCCTGAGTGTGTGATTTTGTCCGACGCAGGCAACCACGCCTCCATGATCGAAGGCATGCGCCACAGCAAAGCCGAGCGCATTATCTTCAAACACAATGACGTTGCTGATTTGGAAGAGAAGCTGAAAACGATCGATCCGTCACGGCCCAAGTTGATTGCCTTCGAGTCCATCTATTCGATGGATGGTGACGTGGCTCCCATCAAGGCGATTTGCGACGTGGCCGACAAATATGATGCCATGACGTATCTGGATGAAGTCCACGCAGTTGGGCTTTATGGACCTCGCGGTGGTGGTATTGCCGAACGCGAAGGCTTGATGGATCGCATCACCGTGATTGAAGGCACGCTGGGCAAGGCCTTCGGCGTAGTCGGTGGTTACATCGCCGCATCGGCGGCCTTGTGTGATTTCGTGCGCAGCTTTGCGTCAGGATTTATCTTCACAACAGCCTTGCCGCCAGCAGTTGCAGCGGGTGCCGCCGCGTCGATCCGGCATTTGAAAACCAGCCAATTGGAGCGTGCGCGTCACCAGGAACGCGTGGCAAAAACCCGCAAACGTCTGGACAAGGCTGGCATCCCCCATGTCGCCAATCAAAGCCACATCATCCCAGTGATTGTGGGGGATGCGGCGAAATGCAAATTCATCAGCGATTATCTGATGCAGCATTTTGGCATTTACATTCAGCCGATCAATTACCCCACAGTGCCAAAAGGCACTGAGCGTTTGCGCATCACGCCAACACCCTATCATTCCGACGCGGATATTGAAAAACTGGTGATGGCGTTGAGCAGCTTGTGGCAGCAGTGCGCCTTGAGCAGGGCAGTGGCCTAAATTACGTTGATGATATCAAACGCTCGCGGCATACTGCGAGTGTTTCTGCGATCGGGCGCTTCCACCAGTTGGCAGACGAGAAAATTTCCGTCTCGACAGCGCCTTGGTAACCTGCCGCCTCAACCATCTGGCGCATGGCTTTCAGATCAATCACCCCGTCACCCATCATGCCGCGGTCATTCAACACATCAAGTGTGGGCACCAGCCAATCGCACACGTGAAAAGCGAAGATGCGTTTTGCTTTCCCCGCACGCGCAATACCTTGCGGTAAATACGGATCCCACCAGACGTGATAGGCATCAACGGTAACACCAAGCCACGGCTCGGAAGACTCGCCTTCAATCACATCACACCAGTCCAGAGCCTCCGACAACGAAGTGAGGCAACTGCGATCTGCGGCATAAACCGGATGCAAAGGCTCCAGTGCAAGCTTCACCCCAACGCTGCGGCCATAGGCCAACATCTCGGCCGTGGCGTCTCGCACTTGTGCGCGCGCGGCTTCAAGGTTCTTTGAACCCGCAGGCAGGCCGCCCACGACCATCACGAAAACGGGAGCGCCCAGGGTTGCGGCATCATCAATTGCACGCACGTTGGCTGCAATGTTGGCGCGGAATTCCGCCGCATAAGCTGCTGGAATGTAGGTACTGCGGCAATAGCCGCTGAGTTGCAGTCCGGCATCACGCATGTGGCGAGCTATTGTTTTTACATCTCCGCCTTCAACTTCTCGCCGCCACGGTGCGATCATGCCAAAGCCAGCACGTGCAACGCTATCGATCACATCAGCGATGGGCGCCTGAAAGCCCAGCGTTGCGGTGTTGATGGAGCACGACGCCAAATGTTCCGAGAGCTCACGCACCATAAACCGCCAATAGTTTTTTCATGCGAGATACAGCGAAGTCTGGATCGCGCAACAGATGGGCCTTGTCGGCCAGTTTGAAACAGTCGGTAAAATAGGGCAGGGGACGGGTGGACTGTGCACCATTGATCATGACGAAGTGATCCTGATGACCGTTCAACCAGGCGAGAAAAACAATTCCGGTTTTGTAAAACTGTGTGGGCGCGCGAAAAATCAGGCGCGACAGTGGCACGGTGGGCGACATCAAGTCGTTGTAGGTTTTGGTATCACCAGCAGCCAAAGCCTGCAGCGCTTGTGATGCGACAGGGGCAATTGCATCAAAAATGCCGAGAAGCGCATGGGAGTAACTCTGTGCATCCCCTTCTATCAAAGCCGGATAATTGAAATCATCGCCGGTGTACATTTTGACTGATGCTGGCAAGCGCCGCCGCATCGTCACTTCTCTTGTTTCATCCAGTAAGGAAATTTTGATGCCATCGACTTTGGTGACGTTGTCTCTGATCACCGTCAGCGCGGTTTCCATCGTTGATGAAAATTCATTGCTTCCCCAATAGCCCTGAAGAGCAGGGTCAAACATGTCGCCCAGCCAATGCAACACCACGGGGTGATCAGCTTCAGCCAGAACACGCGAATAGACCTTGACGTAGTCTTCCGGTGATTTTGCCACCTGCACCAAGGCGCGACTGGCCATGAGAATGATGCGACCTCCCAGTTTTTGGATGGCATGCAACTGCTCAAGATAGGCCTTGACCACATCGTCCAACGTCTTCGCATGCTGTGGCAGCAGATGGTCCGTGCCACAGCCTGACGCAATTAAATGCGCCCGCGAACCTGCATGGGCGAGTGATTGGCGGATGAGCTCGAGGGCAGTGGGCCAGTCCAGCCCCATGCCGCGTTGTGATGTGTCCATGGCCTCAGCAATGCCAAAACCAAGATCAAGAAGATGCGAGCGGAACTTCAAAGTGGTTGGCCAGTCAATCGCGGCGCGAACGGTCGGGTCATCATTCGACAAGGGATCGGCGACAACGTGGGCCGCAGCATAAACCACGCGGTTGAACGGCTTGGCCAATGCAGTTGCAGAAATAGCTTTGCCTTGCATTTGATAGACGCCGTCCGGGAGATTGATGTCCATGCTCAATACCTCACCGTCAACAAACCGCCGTCTGCCTGAATGGCTTGTCCCGTGGTGTAGGGCAAAAACCCTGAAGCTAACGTCACAGCAATGCGGCCTATCTCATCGGGAGTGCCAAAACGTTTGATGACTGTGAGGCCATTGTCGATCAGTGCGTCGTATTTTGCTTTGGAGGGTGCCGTCATGTCCGTTTCGATAAAGCCTGGTTGAATTTCATAAACACCAATGTCTTCATCGCTTAAGCGTGCCGCAAAAAGCTTGGACATCATCGACGCCGCCGCTTTCGACATGCAATACTCGCCACGGCCAATCGAGACTGCGGTTGCGTTGGCAGAAGTAATTGTGATGATGCTGCGATGGCATTCCGTTAAATTTTCGCGTAAGCGGCGGGCGAAGGCCTGAGTGAGAAAAAACGTGCCCCGCGCATTGACGTCCATGCAACGGTCAAAACTTTCCGGCATGACATCCAGCAGGTCCCCGCGCGACATAACGGAAACACCAGCATTGTTAATGAGAGTGGTGAGCGGACCAAGGGCACTCTGTGCGTCATCCAGCAGTTTTTCGTGTGATCCCAAGTCTGCGATGTCAGCTTGCAGAATGGCTGTCCGCATACCCATCGCGCTGATCTCGGCGGCCACGGCCTGCAACGCGTCACCGGCTTCCACGTCGGCAACGGCAACGTCATAGTTAGCCTTGGCAAGGGCCAAAGCGATGGCCTTGCCGATGCCCCGTCTTGCACCCGTTACAAGCACTTGTCCCATTCAGTTCAACCCTCCTGATGCTTCCAGTTTCGCAATTTCTGCAGACGTGCACAGCATACGCAAAACAGTGTCTGTGTTAAATTTCAAGCGTGCGGCCAAGGCAGCTTTGCCCATCATCTCGCGTTCGAACACAATGGCTGCCGTGTATCGGTTGGTGAGGTAGTAATAGCCAATGGCCGCAATGGAAATGTTGACCTGCACCGGATCCAGCCCTTTGCGGAACACGCCAGCTTTTTCCCCACGTAACAAGAGAGCTTGCATGCGTCCCACGAATTTTCGGCTTATATCCGGGGTGGCCTTGGAGGCTTTGAGGTGCTTGGCTTTGTGCAGATTCTCACTGTTGACCAGCGTGATGAATTCCGGGTTCTGCAAAAAATATTCCCACGTGAAGGCAACGAGCCGCCGGACGGCAGCCACAGGTTCCACGTGGTCAAGTTGCAAGGCAGCTTCGGCATTGCGGAATTGTGCGTAGGCATTTTCGACGGTGATGCGGAACAATTCGTCCTTGTTGCCGAAGTAATGGTAAAGCATGCGCTTGTTGGATTTGGCCCGAGCGGCGATGCGGTCAACCCGCGCCCCGCCCAGGCCATGTTTGGCAAATTCCTGCGTGGCCGCCACCAGAATGCGCGCTTGTGTCGCGTCAGGGTCCCGCACTTGGGCTTTGCGTTTTCGAGGTTCAATTTTCATCTTGAAATAACCATTTGGTTATTTATAATCCGCTTCATGCAATCGCGCAAGACTTCTCTGAAAGCCAAACATGTCGGGATATGACTATATCATCATCGGAGCGGGGTCTGCGGGCTGTGTGCTGGCAGCACGATTGTCCGAATTGCCTGACGCGCGTGTGTTGGTGTTGGAAGCGGGCCCGAGAGATACAAACCCTTACATCCACGTGCCTGTCGGTTTTGCCAAAATGACATCCGGCAAACTGTTGTGGGGTTATGAAACCGCCCCCTTGCGCCACGCCAACAACCGCAAAGCCGTCTACCCGCAAGCCCGCGTGTTGGGCGGAGGCAGCTCCATCAATGCGGAAATTTATACGCGAGGCTGCCCTGAAGACTACGACTCATGGGCGAATGAACTCGGATGTGCCGGCTGGGGATGGAACGACCTCAAAAAGTATTTTCTGAGGTCGGAAGGCAATACCCGTTTGTCTGGAACGGACCACGGAACTGATGGGCCCTTGGGCGTGTCTGATTTGCCAACGCCATCACCGTTGTCGCAAGCCTATATCGATGGTTGCGTCGAAATCGGCATGCCACGCAATGATGATTTTAATTCTGGAAAGCAGGAAGGTGCGGGACTTTATCAAACCACAACACGCAATGGTCGCCGTTGCAGTGCAGCTGTGGGATATCTGAAACCCGTGTTGAACCGCAAAAATCTGGAACTTCGGACGGATGTCACAGTAAAGCGAATTGTTTTCTCGAAGACCCGCGCCGTCGGCGTTGAAATTCACACACGAGCGGGTGTGCAAATATTGCACGCTGCACAGGAAGTGATACTGGCTGCGGGTGCCATCGGCTCGCCCAAGATGTTAATGTTGTCCGGGATAGGGCCGTCGCAGCATTTGAAGTCAGTCGGTGTCGAAACGCTTCACCATCTTCCCGGTGTGGGGCAGAATTTCCATGATCATTTTTCAACCGATGTGATCTGGCAGCTTAACGGTGCCCATTCGTATGACAAATATAAAAAGCTGCGGTGGCAGGTTGTTGCGGGATTGCAATATGCGCTATTCCGAAATGGTCCGGTATCATCCAACATTGTTGAAGCCGGAGCTTTCTGGTGGGGTGACCGCAAGGAAAAAACGCCAGATTTGCAGTTTCATTTTCTTGTTGGTGCTGGCATGGAAGAAGGTGTGGGCTCGGTTCCCGGTGGCAACGGTGCGACGTGCAACTCTTACCACACGCGCCCCCGGTCACGCGGAAGTGTGACATTGAAATCCAACAAGCTTGAAGACGCACCAATCATCGATCCCAATTCCTTCGCTGAACCCTATGATTTGGAACGCCACATCGAGGGCATCAAGGTCACGCAGGAGGTGGGGCGCTCAAGGGCGTTTTCAAAGTATGTGACACAAGAACATTTCCCCGGAACCGCTTGCAAAACCAAACAAGACTATATCGAAGTCGCCCGCAGCCATGCCCGCTCGTCTTACCATCCTGTCGGTACCTGCAAGATGGGTGTTGATGACATGGCCGTGGTGGATTTAAACCTTCGGGTGCACGGCATTGAAGGCCTGCGCGTGTGCGACAGTTCAACCATGCCACACGTCGTATCATCCAACACTAACGCCCCCACAATCGCTATCGCAGAAAAGGCCGCCGATCTCATCCGCGGCAACAGGTGACCTATGCCAAAAATTGTTTCGGCCCATGACGCCATCTGCAAAATTCCGAACGGTGCAGTGGTGGCCGTCAACTCCTCATCTGGCCTGAACTGCCCCGATGCCGTTTTGGAAGCGATGGGCAAACGCTTCGATGCTGATAATGCGCCACGCGATCTGACGATGCTCCACCCGATTGCTGCCGGTGATATGTTCGGTATCAAAGGTATCGGACATATTGCAAAGCAGGGGCAGATCGCCAAGATTATCGCGGGGTCCTATCCCTCTGGTCCATCAACATCTGAAGCACCAATGATTTGGCAGATGATTACCGGCAACCACATTCCAGCTTACAATGTGCCCTCGGGAATTCTGTTTGACCTGATGCGCGAAGCTGCAGCAAAGCGCCCCGGTGTCATCACCAAAGTGGGCATCGATACATTCGTTGACCCCGATCATGATGGCTGTTCCATGAATGCGTTGGCGAAGGCCCAATCCATCGTCCGCAAAATCAAGTTTGAGGGGGATGAGTGGTTATACTTTCCATCCATCATCCCGCAGGTATCCATCATTCGCGGCAGCACCTGTGACGCGCGCGGCAACATGACGTTTGAACAGGAAGGCGCTTATTTGGGTGCCATGGAATTGGCTTTGGCCGCCCATAACAATGGCGGCATCGTGATAGCCCAAGTGCGCAAAATCGTCGCCAATGACACAATCAAACCGCACCAAGTCCGCGTTCCCGGTATCTTGGTCGACTATATCGTCGAAGCGCCGGACCAATGGCAAACCACGCAGACGGCTTACGACCCCGCCATTTCGGGCGAAGAAATGCGACCCCTCGACAGTTTCGCGCTGATGGAGTTTGGCACCGGCAAGGCCATTGCCCGCCGTGTGGCCATGGAGCTGAAGCACGGATGGGCGGTCAACTTGGGCTTTGGCGTCTCAGCCAATGTGCCGCGCATCTTTATCGAAGAGGGTTTGCATGGTCAGGCCACGTGGGTTATCGAACAGGGGGCTGTGGGTGGCGTTCCGTTGCTCGAATTCCAATTCGGGTGTTCGTCCAATGCTGAAGCCTTTGTGCCGTCAGCTTACCAGTTCACATATTTCCAAGCTGCGGGCTTTGATTGTGCACTGTTGTCTTTCCTCCAAATTGATCGCCACGGTTCGATCAACGTTTCAAAATTAGGCGCACGGCCGCATGTGACTGCGGGTGCGGGAGGCTTTGTTGACATCACCACGCGCGCCAAGAAAATCGTATTCTCCGGCTTCTTCAACGCAGGCCCAAAGATGGAGATCGTCGATGGAAAATTGCGCATCGACAAGGAGGGCAAGGTCAAGAAGCTGGTCAACGACGTTGAGCAAATCTCATTCTCTGGCCAGCGTGGAGTTCAGCAAGGGCAAGACGTGACATATGTGACGGAACGCTGCGTGATGAAGCTGACGCCAGAAGGTGTTGCTGTCACTGAAATAGCACCAGGTGTAGAGTTGCAGTCCAATATCCTTGACCAATCAGAATTCCCACTGCTGGTATCGCCACACCTGAAATTGATGCAAGCTGAGCTTTTCTGGCCACCCAAAATGGGATTGAAGCTTCATGTTTGACACAGGCGATCACCGCATTCAGGTAACGGTTGAGGGTGACATCGCCACCATCTGCATCGCGCGCGCTGAAAAGTTGAATGCGCTGGATTTTCCGATGGTGCAGGCGTTGGAGCGGGCCGCAAATCTTGTCGACCTGGAAAAGCAACTGCGTGCCGTTGTCATTACAGGGGAGGGCGATAAGTCTTTTTGTGCCGGTGGCGACATCGCGGCATGGTCGGCGCTTGCAGCCGAAGACTTTGCCATGCAATGGGTGCGCCATGGTCACCGCGCTTTTGATGCCTTGGCCCGCATGCGCCATCCGCTGATTGCAGCACTCAACGGCCACTGTCTGGGGGGAGGCTTGGAACTGGCCGTTACCGCTGATATTCGCATTGCAGAAGATCATGTGAAGTTGGGTTTGCCCGAAACCGGCATCGGCATCATTCCCGGATGGTCCGGCACGCAGCGCGCTGTGCGTCGCTTTGGAGCACAAGCTGTGCGGCGCATGGCCTTGGCAGGAACAGTGTTTGATGCAAACACGGCGTTGTCGTTGGGGCTGGTCGACAGCGTTGTGGCAAAAGGCGAAAGCTACACCGCAGCTTTGAATCTGGCGGCAG
>JANOPL010000040.1:0-2289 GCA_031421835.1 Hyphomicrobiales bacterium
CACTCACACGCGACTTCTAGGTTGGAACTTGCACCGTAGAAACGGGAGCGAGAAGATCAGCGATTTCGTTGATGCTCCAATGCACTCAAAAAAACCGGACGCCCGTGAGGACGCCCGGTACTGACATATCTCAGCTCAGTCTTATTGCGGCAGCTTGTCGTCGATGCCTTTGACGTACCAGTTCATGCCGAGGATCATGCCGTCATCGACGGTCTCGACCACCGTGCCGTCCTGCTTGGTGATCTTGCCGCCGAAGGGGTTGAGCTTTCCGGTCTTGATCGCTTCGGCCGTTTCAGCCGCCATCTTCGCCACGTCATCTGGCAGGTTGGTGTAAGGGGCCATGACCACTTCACCTTCGGCCATGCCGGACCAGACCTGGCCAGCCTTCCACGTACCATCCATCACGGCTTTGACCGACTTGATGTAATGCGGAGCCCAGTTGTCAACGATCGCCGTCATCTGTGCCTTTGGTGCAAACTTGATCATGTCGGAAGCTTGGCCAAAGCCCAGCTTTCCGGCTTCTTGCACAACTTGCAAAGGCGCTGTTGAGTCCGTGTGCTGGGACATGATGTCGGCCCCTTGTGACAATAGGACCTTGGCAGCATCAGCTTCTTTCGCGGGGTCAAACCAGGTGTTGGCCCAGATGACTTTTACCTTGAAATCAGGGTTGACGGACTGTGCGCCCAGCATGAAGGCATTGATGCCTGATACCACTTCCGGAATCGGGAATGATGCAATGTAGCCTGCGGTGCCGGTCTTCGACATTTTGGCGGCGATTTGGCCGATCACATAACGACCCTCATGGAACTTGGCGTTGTAAGTGCCCATGTTGTCGGCAGTCTTGTAGCCCGTGGCGTGTTCAAATTTCACATCGGGGAATTTCTTGGCCACTTTCAGCATCGGCTCCATGTAGCCGAATGATGTGCCGTAAATGACCTTGCATCCTTCACGGGCGAAGCGTTCGAAAGTCTTTTCTGAATCAGCTTCCGGAATATTTTCGGCATAGGCGGTTTCCACCTTGTCGCCGAGGTCTTTCTTCACAGCCTCAAGACCTTGGTGGTGCTGATAGGTCCAACCGAAGTCACCAATCGGGCCGATATAAACCCAGCAGGCTTTCAAAGCTTCGGCTTGGGATGAGGCCGATGCGGCACCCAACATCATGGCTGCAGCGGCAGCCGTCATCAAAATTTTCTTCATGGAACAGTCCCTGTTTGTTTTTGTGTTTTTTTAATCTCAACGGTCCGGCACGAAAGGTTGTCCCAGGGAGGCCGGCGTGTTGCGACGCGTCAAGGCCTTGTTCCCGGAGATGACCACCAGAGCCAGGATGGTGCCAATGTACGGCAAACTCGATAGCAATTGCGAGGGGATTCCAAGACTCATTGCCTGAAAAACGAAAGAAAGTATGGATATCGTGCCAAATAAATAGGCCCCTGCCAAAACTCTCAGCGGAAGCCAGGACGCAAACACCACCAGCGCCAGCGCAATCCAGCCTTTGCCAGCCGACATGTTCTCCACCCACTGCGGGGTGTAGACCAAAGATAAATAGCCGCCCGCAAGCCCGCTCATGGCGCCGCCAAACAACACGCAGCAGAAGCGCACAGCAATCACATTGTACCCAAGCGCATGGGCCGAAGCGTGGCTGTTGCCAACGGCACGGATAATCAAACCCGCCTTTGACCGGAACAACAACCAACTCACCACACCCACCATGATGATCGAAAACGGAATAAGCGGATCAATGCCTGAAACCGTCGGCAGCTTGACGCCGGGTTGGCCTACGAAGCTTTCCCCCAACAGCGATGACAATCCAAGACCCAACAGTGTCAATGCCAAACCGGTTGCCACCTGATTGGTCAAAAGCTGGAGTGTGAGAAGGCCAAACAGCAGCGCCATAAACATGCCACCGACAATTGAAAAGAAAACACCGACCCAAGGGTTGCCTGAGAGGTAAGCGCCGCCAAAGCCACCCACCGCCCCCATGATCATCATGCCTTCAACGCCAAGATTGAGAACACCAGAGCGTTCCGTCACGGTTTCGCCAAGCGCTGCCAATAGCAAAGGGGTGGCAGCCGTCATGACGATGGTGAGGAGTGTGAGGAAAATCTCCATCTTAAGCCTTTGCCCCCGAAGTGAACCGATACAAAATCAAAGTGTCACAGGCCAAAACATAAAACAGCAAAATGCCCTGAATGACCCGCGTAATTTTGTCGGGAATCTGTAACGCCGTTTGCACGGCCTCTCCGCCGATGTAGGACAGCGCCAATAACAGGCCGGCAAAAATTGCACCGA
>JANOPL010000041.1:0-1875 GCA_031421835.1 Hyphomicrobiales bacterium
CGCCGGTGCTTTGGCGCAAACTTCCTGGTGCGCGTTCGGCAGGTCGTGTGCAGTCGGTGGCGCTTCGTATCATTTGTGATCGTGAGTTGGAAATTGAGGCCTTTCGCAGCCAGGAATATTGGTCAATCGATGGCAAATTCACGACCCCTGCCGGGGCGGCGTTTGAAGCAAATTTGGCCAGCGTTGATGGCAAGCGTTTAGAGAAATTGGCGATTGTTAATTCTGAGGCTGCTGACGTTATTTACAGAGCCATTAAAGGCCAGCCCTTCAAAGTGGGCAGCATTGAAAGCAAACCCGCCAAGCGCCACCCCTTCCCGCCTTTCCGGACCTCGACATTGCAGCAGGAAGCATCGCGCAAGTTAGGGTTCTCGTCAGCCCGCACCATGCAAATTGCCCAGCGGCTTTATGAGGGCGTCGATATTGATGGCGAAACCGTTGGCGTCATTACCTATATGCGAACTGACGGTGCTGACATGGCGCCGGAGGCTATTGCGGCGGCGCGCAATGCGATTTTGAAATTGTACGGCGAGCCTTACGTTCCGGCGGTTGCCCGCAAATACACCTCGAAGGCCAAGAACGCCCAGGAAGCACACGAAGCTGTGCGCCCCACGGAACTGTCGCGCCACCCTGATAAATTGCGCAAGGCTTTGGATGCGGATCAGCTTGCACTTTATGACTTGATCTGGAAGCGCACGATCGCCAGCCAAATGGAAAGTGCGGAATTGGAGCGCACGGCGGCGGATATTGATACGACGGGGCAAGACGACAAAACTTATTCATTCCGCGCAACAGGTTCAGTCGTCAAGTTTGATGGCTTTCTGAAAGTCTACAATGAAGACTTGGATGACGGCGAAGATGAAGACTCGCGCCGTTTGCCCGCCATGGCGCGGGGCGATTCAATTGGTGTGCACGAGATCAAGCCAGTCCAGCATTTTACCGAACCACCGCCCCGTTTTTCAGAGGCCTCACTCACCAAGAAACTGGAAGAATTGGGTATCGGGCGACCATCGACCTATGTGAGCATTCTCACAACGCTGAAAGATCGTGGTTACGTCCGCATCGACAAGAAGCGCTTGCACCCGGAAGACAAGGGTCGTGTAGTAACGGCGTTCATGGAGTCATTTTTCAGCCGGTATGTGGAATATGATTTCACTGCTGATTTGGAAGAGCAACTCGACAAGATTTCAAACGGCGATATCGCCTATAAAACAGTGTTGCGAGAATTCTGGGATAACTTCACGGTCGCGATTGGCGAAGTGAAAGACTTGCGGGTGACTCAGGTTATTGACGCATTGAATGATCTTCTTGCCCCACATATTTTTCCGGCGAAACCCGATGGCAGTGATGTCCGGGCCTGCCCCTCATGTGCGGACGGTAAACTGTCATTGAAACTTGGCAAGTTCGGTTCTTTCATCGGCTGTACCAATTATCCGAACTGCAAATACACACGGCAAATGACAGCACCCGGTGAAGGCGAAGACGCCGCTGTGCCTGCAGAAGGCATTGTGCTCGGCACCGACCCTGAGACGGGTGCGAATGTCACACGCCGCATTGGGCGCTTTGGGCCTTACTTGCAATTGGGTGAGCCGCTGGAAGGCGAGAAACCGAAGCGATCTTCGATCCCTCGTGGAACTGACGCTGCCAGCATCACTTTTGATCACGCAATGAAACTGTTGTCGTTGCCGCGTGAAGTGGGATTGCATCCTGAAACACAAACGGCAATCGTTGCAAACTTCGGGCGCTTCGGGCCCTTCATTTTGCATGATGGTACTTATGTTAATCTTGAGTCTGCTGAAGATGTGTTCACCGTGGGTTTGAATCGTGCGGTCGATTTGCTGGCTGAAAAACGCGCCAAGGGCCCATCAAACCGTCGCC
>JANOPL010000042.1:0-2556 GCA_031421835.1 Hyphomicrobiales bacterium
TGGTGATGCCGGGCGACAACATCTCGATTGACGTCGAGCTGATCAGCCCGATTGCCATGGAAGAAAAGCTGCGCTTCGCCATCCGCGAAGGCGGCCGTACCGTCGGCTCCGGCGTTGTTGCCAAGATTTCTGATTAAGGTATTCACACCTTGAAGGAAGCCCGCTGGAGCAATCTGGCGGGTTTTTTGCTGGGCAAGGTAGCGGGTTACAGACGACCCGTCAGCGACATTGACCAATTGAACTAAGCCTGTTAGTCTAGTTCACATGAAAACAGTCAATATCCATGAAGCCAAAACCCATTTGTCTCGTCTACTAGAGGGCGTTGCTCAGGGGGAGTCATTTGTCATTGCAAAGTCCGGCAAACCTGTAGCCAAGGTTGTTCCCATTTTGGACAAGCCACCGCAGCGCATTGGCTTCATGGAAGGCCAGTTTAAGGTGCCTGATGATTTTGACAGAATGCATGCTGAAGAAATTCGAGCGATGTTTGAAGATGGACCACTTTTCCCGGATGACGTCAGCAAAACTGCAAAATGAATTATTTGCTGGATACGCATCTCTTGATTTGGGCTGCAACCAACAGCGACAAACTTCCCAAAGCTGCTGCTGACATTATTTCCGATGCAGAAAATACACTTTGGGTGAGTGTGGCGAGCTATTGGGAAGTCGCAATAAAAAGATCAAAACTACGTGCTGAATTTCCATATGAAGTTGGAGCGTTGCGGGCTGGATTGTTTGCCAATGGCTATGCAGAACTTGTGATCGAAACAAAACATGTGTTGCTAGTGCAGGAATTGCCGCGCTTTCATAGTGACCCATTTGACCGTTTGTTTGTTGCTCAAGCTAGGGTCGAGGGTATGATTCTATTGACGGCAGACCGCGCGCTTTCGGTATATGGCGAGAACGTTCAAACCGTATAGTTGCGGATAGCGGCTTCAACTTTTGTTCAATGACAAGAGGCGGTGCGTGAGCGCCGCCCCTTCAATTTTGCGACTACTGTGAAACTGCCAGAGCCGGATTCATGATGATTGAGGTTGAAAACACGCCTGTGGTTTCGGTGTCGATCGTGACAGATACGGCATGCATTTGTTTTTCGCCCGGCACCTGCAGTGAAATCACATTTGGTGCTTTGGTTGGGAATGGGCGACCGCTGGAATAAGTGTGGCTGTCGCCGTAGACCAATAGGACCGGCTTTCCGAACTTCGCTGAATTTTCCATGATGGCCGTACCGACGTTCATGAAGCCGGAGTGGCGCATCCAAGTTTCGTCCCCGCCAATGTTCCAATCAGCCTCAAACATGTTGGCTTGCATGGCGATGACAATCGCTTTGGCGTCGCCCGCTGCGGCAAAGCTGTCGCTGATCCATTTGATGTTGGCTTTGTCGCGGGCAAAGAATTCAGCCACAGCTTCGGGGTCACGGATTTCGAAGTTGTTGTTGGAACCTGGAACATGGGTGGTGATGAATGACACGCCCTTGTGTGTCATGCGGGCGTTCTCGGGGTAACCGTCGGTCGCCTGTGATGTCACATCGACTTTGGTTTTGCCGAAAGACTTGGTTGCATCGTTAAAATAAGTTGTTCGAATGCGGGCCAAACGTTCCACGGGTTTAAACTCTCCGGCAGCTTTGCGGTGGCAATCGGTCCATTCGTTGTCGCCGGGAGAATAAAGCAGTGGTGCGTTGAAAGTGTTCAAATACGCAAGCTGTTCATCCAGCATCTTGTCGGAGCAGGGGGTGGAACCTGATTTCGTATCGCCCACATGAATGACCAAGTCCGGCTTCAGGTCGTTGATGGTGCTGATCAGCTTTTCATATTGCGGGTAAACTTCTTCCGGCTTGCCATAGGCGGTGTCGCCAAGAGTGGCGATGGTGAATTGCTCGGCGAAGGCAAAAGTGGAGGATAGCAAAAGGGTTGCTGCAAATGTGAATGATTTTAACATGGGAACCTCGCGATGTTTTGGCTACGACGTGAGCATGCTGTTGTTTTGCGACGGTTACGTGATGATGTTGGCCTCTGTCAGATATCGGTTTTTTCCGACTTTCTTTCGAGGTCTTCACGTTTTTTGATGAGCCGATTGTATTCTTCAACACTCATAAGAATGAGGCGCGGTTTTCCGCGTTGCGTGATTGTGATCGGGCCTTGTAGGGCTCTGGCGATGATATCGCCGGATTTACGGGAGAGGTCGGATGTGGAGTAGCGCATGGCTTCGACATACAGCATTGCTGTATATGCTGCAAATGTTGTATTCACGGAACTGTAATAAGTGCGGTTGACGAAAAGGACTCATCTGTCTAAACACCGCACATTCCACATACGTCGATAGGGCGGCAAGGCTTCCGGGCTTTGGCCGCCATGTTGCGTGTGTAAAACTTATCAAATGATTTCAGACGTTTACGCGTTTGGGATAGGGGTATAGCTCAGTTGGTAGAGCGATGGTCTCCAAAACCATAGGTCGTGGGTTCAAATCCTACTGCCCCTGCCATTTGGTTTATATGATTCTAAGGGCCTGACTTTTGGGGTGGCGGCACCCTATATCTGGCAGGCTTGCACTGAAAACACG
>JANOPL010000043.1:0-6599 GCA_031421835.1 Hyphomicrobiales bacterium
GCTTTGGCGGGGCTCAGGGTTTGCGGCGTTATCTTGACCTCGAAGTTATGAATGTACTTGTTGATGCAACACATCCCTATGCCGCGACGATTTCAGGAAATGCTTTCGCGGCAATTCAAAGTTCCGGGCTACAGCTGTTCAGATTTGAAAGGCCCGCATGGCAAACTGTTGCGGGAGACAATTGGATTTCAGTGACTTCGCTGGTGGATGCTGCAGCACACTTGCCCCATGGCGCAAACGTCTTCATCACGACCGGGCGCAAAGACCTGGCACCGTTTCTCATCCGCAGTGATGTGTCAGGTGTCATCCGCACGGTTGAACCGCTTTCAGAAACGATACCTTCAAACTGGCGCGTCGTTCTGGACCGACCGCCGTACACACTTGAAAACGAATTGGCCTTGTTCAACCGGCAAGCGTTCACCCATATCATCAGCAAAAATGCGGGCAGCGATTCAACCCGCGCAAAGTTGGATGCGGCACGGTTGCTGGGCCTACCCGTCGTGATGGTTCAACGCCCGTTCAAGCCTGCCTGCGAAACATTTACAGATGTTGCAACACTCACAAAGCGGCTTGGCACTTAGAGTTGTAGCGGTTAAGCTTTCATTCAACGCCAATTGAAAATGGAATCGCCATGCGCAAGCTGCTCGCTCTCACTGTCTCGTTGTTTGCACTGACATTGGCGGCTCATGCCACGACACTTGAAGATGTAAAGGCGCGCGGCAAGCTGAATTGCGGTGTCAATGCAGGCCTGATGGGCTTTGCGGAAAAAGGCGCTGATGGTTCTTGGGCCGGCATGGATGTGGATTATTGCAAAGCATTGGCCGCTGCCACTCTGGGCGATGCCAGTAAAGTCGAGTTCGTGCCACTGTCCGCACAAGAACGGTTTGATAAGCTGAAGACCGGTGCGATTGACGTGCTGGCGCGCAACACCACCTGGACCATGTACCGCGAAACCAACTTGCCTTTCCGTTTTGCAGGAGTTTCGTATCATGACGGACAGGGATTCCTTGTGAAGAAACTTTCTGGCGTCACGTCGGTGTTCAATATGAGCCAAGCCTCAATTTGTTTTGTCAGCGGCACCACGACGCAAGATAACGTCGATGATTTTTTCAAAGAACGCGACATGGCCTATGTCGTCAAAATGTTCGACAAGCCTGAAGCAGCAATTGCCGCCTTCGAGGCCAACGAATGCGACGCATACACGGCTGACCAATCTCAACTTTATGCCATTCTCTTGAAGCTTTCGAAGCCTGATGAAAACATTGTGCTGCCGGAAGTGATTTCAAAAGAACCGCTAGGCCCTGCCGTGCGCGTGGGAGACGAGCAATGGTTCAACATTGCGCGGTGGACTTTGTTCGCCTTGATCAATGCCGAGGAACTGGAAGTGCGCAGCGCGACCGTTGCAGATGATAAAGCCAAAAGCAAGAAAGCAACCGTGCGCCGCTTGCTAGGTGTTGAAGGAAGTTTTGGTGTTGATCTTGGATTGGATGCCGACTGGGCGGCGCGGGCAATTGTAGCCGTCGGTAATTATGGCGAGATGTTTGATCGCAATTTGGGTGCGGGATCAAAATTGTTGATCGAACGTGGACTGAATGCCCAATGGGACAAGGGTGGCGTGCTCTATGCGCCTCCGATCAGGTAATTATACTTCTTGTGTAATTATACTTTCTGTACTATTACGTCGGCATGAACAAACCTGTATTTATTCGCAAAGTTGGCAATTCACTGACTTTGACGGTGTCGGACATCGCCAAGGAACTTGGTTTGGGTGAAGGAGATCCTGTGTTTCTTGCGCGCACGCCGAATGGATTTGAAGTGACACCTTATGATGCCAACTTTGAGAAGGCTGTTGAGGCGGCGCGAACATTTATGCGCAAGTACCCAAACGCAATGAAAAAGCTCGCGGAATAAAGGATACCCCATGATCTGGCTTACAAATGCCATGGTGGAAACCTTCCACCGTGAATCGCTCGTTATGTTTGGTGGCGGCGACGGTTTGCGTGATGCCGGTTTGCTGGCCAGCGCTTTGGCGCGACCTCAAAATGTTTTTGCTTACGAACCAGAAGCAGATGTGTTTCGGCTGGCAGCTTCCTATTGCCATGGCATTGTTAAAAATCACCCGTTTGTCGATGGAAACAAAAGAACCGGCACGCTTGCAGCCATTGCTTTTTTGGCACTCAACGGCGTTGAGGTGGTGTTTGACGAGCCCGATATTGTCGTGATGGTGATTGGTTTGGCTTCGAGTGAGGTCAGCGAAGAGCAGATGGCTGATTGGCTACGGAGGTCCGCAATTTAGTTGTCAACCCACCACAACGTTTTCACCGCTCGCACCCCATTCCGCCCATGAGCCGTCGTAGAGGCTGTGCTGTGTTGTCCCCAATTCGGTGAGGCCGAGTGACAGGATTGCTGCTGTCACGCCGGAGCCGCAGCTGGTGATAATGGGGCTGTTCAGATCTATACCTTTGGATTCAAAGGCATCGCGCAAGGCCTGTCCCGATTTCAAAGTGCCGTCTGCATTTAACAAGGACGCGTAGTGGACGTTGAAAGCACCAGCCATGTGGCCGGGCTTCACGCCGGGGCGGGGTTCTGGTTCTTCGCCATGGAATCGCGAAGCGGAACGTGCGTCTGCGATTTGAGCTGATTTCGCAGCAATGGCTGTCGCAACATCTGACAGGGTTTGTACTTTTGATAGATCAAGCTGTGCTTTGAACCCTGAACTCTGTTTCGGGCGTGCGACACCAGTCTCAACTGCAAATCCGTCACGCTCCCACTTTGGCAAACCGCCATCGAGCACCGCTACTTTCGCGTGGCCGAAACTTTTGAGCATCCACCACAGCCGAGCTGCCGAAAACAATCCTGCTGAATCATAACACACCACCAGGTCATCTTTGGAAACGCCAAGTGCCAGGAAGTCAGCACTGAATTTTTCAGCAGCGGGCAGCATGTGGGGCAGGGTGGTGTTGGTGGCAGCCCCGGCATCAAGATCATAAAACACCGCGCCCGGAATATGCTGGCTCACAAACTCGGCTTTTGCATCACGTTTGGCAGTGGGCAAATGCCATGACGCGTCGATAATAACCACATCATTCAGATGGTCATTGAGCCATCGCGTTGAAACGAGATTGTCGCTCATACGGCTTCAAACACTTGTGGCACGACACTGGTATCTTCCAGCCATGCAGGCACGGGTAAGTTTTTCGACCGCAAGAAGTCCGGATTGAACAGCTTTGAGGCGTAGCGCGTTCCGTAGTCACAGAGAATGGTTACGATGGTGTGCCCCGGGCCAAGCTGCTTGGCGAGTTTCATGGCACCTGCCACGTTCACACCTGTTGAGCCGCCCATGCACAAGCCTTCATGCTCCAGCAAATCAAAGGCGATTTGAATGGCTTCGTTGTCGTGAACCTGGAAAGCATCGTCGAGCGTCAAGCCTTCGAGGTTTTTCGTGATACGGCCTTGGCCAATGCCTTCGGTGATGGAAGAGCCTTCGGATTTCAACTCGCCGGTTTTGTAGTAACTGTAGAGCGCCGCCCCCATCGGGTCCGCCAGTGCAATTTTGACGTTTTTGTTGCGTTCTTTCAATCCGATAGACACGCCTGCTAAAGTTCCACCTGAACCCACTGCGCAGACGAAACCATCGATTTTACCGTCTGTTTGGGTCCAAATTTCAGGTGCCGTGGTTTGGATATGCGCCTCGCGATTGGCGACGTTATCAAACTGGTTGGCCCACACGCCTCCCAAAGCTTTGGCCAAACGGCCCGAATATTTCACGTAATTGTTGGGATTCTTGTAGGGAACGGCGGGCACTTCCACGAGCTTGGCTCCCAACTGGCGGAGCGCGTCTTTCTTTTCTTGCGACTGGGTTTCGGGAATCACGATGACTGACTTAAACCCCATGGCATTGGCCACAATTGTAACGCCAATGCCGGTGTTGCCAGCAGTTCCTTCAACGATGGTGCCACCGGGTTTGAGTTCGCCACGGGCAATCGCATCGCGGATGATGAACAATGCAGCGCGATCTTTGACCGATTGGCCGGGGTTCATGAACTCAGCTTTGCCCAGGATCGTGCAGCCCGTCAGTTCCGATGCCTTGCGCAATCTGATCAGAGGCGTGTTTCCAATCGCGGCGATGGTGTCCTGCTTGATATCCATGTGTTTGCTTTCCCGTTTCTTTTGTTCTTTTAACCGAACAGTCGGTACGGGTCAAATCACAGCTGCTTGCCGGGCTCGATCAGCGCGATCCGTAAAGCTGTTCCGGCAACCACAATCCTATTGCAGGGAAAGTGTAGAGCAACACCATCGCGAATATCACAATGAAGATAAAAGGCATAACACCTGCGAAAATGTCGTTGATTGACACATGTTTAGGCGCAACACCTTTGAGGTAAAAGGGTGCCATGGCGACAGGCGGCGAGAGGAAACTCGTCTGAATATTCAACGCAATCAACAAGCCGAAGAACAGCGGATCAATTCCGAAATGTTCGAGCAGTGGCAAGAAGATCGGCACGAATATGACAATGATTTCTGTCCATTCCAAGGGCCAGCCCAACACGAAAATGATCAGCTGTGCCAACACCAGGAACCAGAATGGCGTCAGGTTCAATCCAACGACGAAATCCTTGATCACCTGATCGCCGCCCAACAAAGCAAATACGGCTGAAAACATAAACGAACCAACAAACAGCCAACCTACCATCGCGGAGGTGCGGGCCGTCAGATAGACTGACTCTTTCAATTTGGTGAAGTTCAACGAGCGATAGGCTGCCGCAAGAAGCAATGCACCCAGGGCTCCAATCGCTGCGGCTTCAGAAGGTGTCGCAACACCCATGAGAATTGCACCCAAGACTGCAAATATAAGCAGGGCCAACGGCACAAATGATGTGAACAGTTCATAGGCCACTTTCGCAAATGGCACATTGCGTTCTTCCTTAGGCAGCTTGGGGGCAAGTTCCGGCTTCCACCAACAGAGCACAATCACATAGAGCATGTAGAGGCCAGCAAGCATGAGGCCGGGGAAAAAAGCGCCGGCGTAAAGTTTTACTGGTGATACGCCAGTTGTTGCACCGTAGAGAATGAGCATGATCGAAGGCGGAATGAGAATGCCGAGGCACCCGCCCGCACAGACCACACCGGCAGATAGCCTTGTGTCGTAACCAGCCTTCAGCATGGCCGGGAAGGCGAGTAATCCCATCAGTGTTACAACGGCACCAACGATACCGGTTGCTGTGGCAAATAACGTGCAAGTGACCAATGTTGCCACTGCAAGAGACCCCGGTATTCCGCCTGCCGCCATTTGGATAGAGCGGAACAGTCGATCGAGAATATTGGCACGTTCAATGATGTAACCCATGAAGACAAACAGCGGCACGGAGATCAACACATCATTGGTCATGACTGACCAAGACCGTTGCACCAGCAAACTCATGACCGCATCCATGTTACCGTCAAAGGCGAGGAAGGCAAAACCAACACCCATGGCGATGAGGGTGAAGGCTATCGGATATCCCAGCATGATCAGGAAAACGAAGAGCCCCAACATGAATACGCCCAGTTGTGGATCGGTCATGATGTGCTTGCCTTGTCTGCATGTTGTTCAAGTATGATTTTTTCGAGTTCTTCAACGTCGTGGAGACGGTTTGGCCATTCTCCGGTGCGAATGCAGATCAGGCAGCGCACAACTTCAACAATGCCTTGCAGCAGCAGCAGAACACCTGTGAACGGGATCAGGGTTTTGTAGTGGTAGATCGGTGGTCCGTCAGGGCTGTAAGCCGAATGTTCATGGGTCACCCAGGACTGGGCGGCAAAGCCATAGCCCGCATAGATAAAGGCGATGATGCCCGGAAAAAAGAACAGGAAGTAGAGCAGCAAATCCATTTTGGCTTGAGTCTTGTTCGACCATGCGCGGTATAGAAAATCTCCGCGCACGTGGGCGTTGCGCGATAGTGCATAAGCGCCTGCCATAATGAAGAGTGCACCATAGAGAATGTAACTTGCATCAAAGGCCCAATCCGTCGGGCGGCCCAAAACATAGCGTGAAAAAACTTCGTAAGAGACGGCAAAGGTCAGAAGCAAGATCGACCATGCAAAAAACTGCCCGACATATGTGCTGACACGATCAACCGGAATCAGCAGGCGTTGCAGCCGCGTGTCCCATTCTTCTTCGGGTTTTTGTTTTTGCACATTGAGCCAAAAGCTTGCTGCGATGGCCAGAAGCCCGGCCCAAAAAATCAGGGGTGAGTAAGGCGTTGTGCCTTTTTCAGCATGTGCCGCGGAGAGCAATTCGCATTTTTCGCCAATTCCCATGACGCAAATAAAACTGTTGTTGGGACGCAAGCCTTTCGGCCCAACCAGCTGACCAACTTCGCCAAATGCATAGAGCGACCAAAAAATAGATATGATGAGCAATGCGACGCCACCTGCGAACAGGATGAAAGGAAGATGCTTGTTTTTCATTGCGGACCATTCACTGATGCAAGGTTACAGGAGCGAACTTTCGTTCGCTCCCATTGTACATGTGTGTGGAAAGATATTTATGCCTTGAAGAAGTGGTCGTAGGCCATGCGTTGATCGACTTCCATGTCGAACTGGGTGCCGACGACGCG
>JANOPL010000044.1:0-27874 GCA_031421835.1 Hyphomicrobiales bacterium
GATGACGATATGTTCGCCGATCTGTTCGCATGGTTGCCTGCGGCTTTGACCTATGCGGTGTTTCATATCTGGGGTGCGCGTATTCTGACGGTTCGAACCCAGCCCATTCTATCGGACTTAAAACGATTGGTCGGCATCGCCGTCTATGTTGGCTTACAACTTCTTCCCGTTCCGGGTTGGTATCTCTGGTATGCGGGGTTGGCCGGTGGCTTTCTGATCACGCTGACGGTGATCGGGTTGGTGATTGCACCCTTTGCGGGAGCCATGACGGCCGGCTTTTGTGCAGGCGTGCTGCTGGCAGCTTTCGCCGGCCCTGCTTTGAATGGTCTGCAAGGCAAACAAATCAAACATTTGTTCTGGAATTACGGTTTGGGGGGTGCGTTTAGCGCTTTGATACTTTCGGTTGGTCAGTTTGTTTTTGATCCGGCCTTCGGACATGTTGCCGGACCGCAAAATCCTTGGCTCACCGCCTTTGGCGCTTTGGGCACAGTGCTTGCTGTGGGTGTGGTGATGAGCAGTTTTGGATTTAGCGCGTGGCAACGGACCGAATTATTGCAGGACACGAAGGGACTTGGGTTTCAGCATTTGTGGTGGGCTGTGGCGCTTGCGGCGCTCCTGGTGTTGCCAATACATTTCATGGTCAAACAGAACATGACTGTTTTCAGGCGGGACGGATTTCCAGTTCCTGTCATCGCAGCGGCCTTGCGCGGCAACAAGCCAGCAATCGATACGCCCTTTGTGCTTGGCGGCCTCACCTATGTTGGACGCCGCGAAGACGTGGAGCGGCGCGAAGTTATCCAACGCCAGTGGATGGAATATACCGTGCTGAACAAAGGCACAGCCAGCGAGGTGACTGAAAGTAAAACAGTTAACGACGGCCTCGAACAATGGCGGTTGACGGACGTGACCTCATCCATCGGCGAGCCCGTGCTTATCACCGCTGATCAAAGCTCGCGGATGGTCGAGCAGGAGTGCCTGCCCGATGTCGCGGCGGGTGACAGATTCTGCGTAAGGCCCGAACCGGTTGAGCGCGATGACATAAAGAAAACTTTTGCCGTAGCCGAAGAGGAGGATGGGTTCCTGTTGTCAGACAAAGCCCCTGATGCGTCTTTGGGTGTGAGAATTGCGGCGCAGACCCTGGATGTTCGGGACAAGAAAACCTGGAAGATGATTTACTGCAGATTGAACGTGGTGAATGTAACGTCCGCCAAATTTTCCGTTTCGCAAGTCATTCCCTGCACGGCCGATTGGGTGGCACAGGCAAAAGCCTTGCGCATGCGGGTCGAAAGTGATTTTGGGGCGAAAAAATCTTAGTCAATCATTTGGAATTTCTGCTGTTTCATTCAGTGTGGCATCACCTCAGATGAGCATGACTGCTTTTCCTCTCAATCACTTATATCTCTGTAATTTCTGAACCCCTAATTATCTTGGCTGACAGAATTGAAAAATCCAAAAATACCGGCGCAAACATGTCCTGATGTCCTGCTGGCGTTCGAAGAAAGCGCGGTAAAAGTGAACTTGTCGCTGCCCTTGCCACAACCGCCAACAGGCGGTTGGACCTCAACCTGCCGATAGCCGTTTTCCTCGAGATATGCAGCCACACGATCTGGAGTCGGACCGTAAAAGACGATCCGACCCACGAAAAACAAGATCACCGGTAAATAGAATAAGGGCGAATTCGCTACTTCGCGCAAACCCATTGGCTTTTCCTCCACACTCTGGGCGGAGTTTGGTCCAAGGCAAGTTAACAAGCGGTGTCCGTTCATGGACCGTCACAGCAGTGCCCGCGATCACAATTGTCGATTAGCGCAGGCAGCTACGCAATTACAGTGACACCTCACTTTATCACTTGAGATATCGCCTTTCCCTCGTCATCCTACGGGGTGGGGTGCCTGCTGTCATGGCTTATGGGCCGGATACGGAGCGGACGTCGAAAACCTTCAACGGCGCCGTCACCCATTATCTGGGCAATGATACGGAAGTGCGTTTTGATCCGGTGACACCTGCAGGGCTCATCAGCTCAACCCTGCACCCGGATATCCGCCGCGAGGGGTTGGCGACCGACATTCTGGTCAAGGACCATCTGGCCTCAAACCGTGTTACCTCCCGCGTGGGGGCTGCAACGAGCCGCTCCAACTACGGCCCCTATGGCCAGCCCCTGACCTCCAATGGCTCCCTCATCGCCACAGGCAAGGGCTATATCAACGAAAGATACGACCCCGAAACCGGCCTCGCCTACCACCACTTCCGCTATTACGACCAGAAGCTGGGCCGCTTCATCAACCCCGACACCTGGGACCCGTGGCTGAAAGGTGTGGACATCAACCGCTATGCCTACTCAGGCAATGATCCCGTCAACATGAGTGATGGGAATGGGCATATCCTCGAAACTGCATGGGATGCCGCTAATATTGGATACGGACTTTATAGTTTTGGCACAAATCTTTGGGATGGAAATTACGTCGATGCTTCTCTTGATGCAGGTGGTGTTATTGTTGACGCAGGAGCGACGTTAGTTCCTGTTTTGCCAGGCGGTGCAGCTACTGCACTAAACGCTGGCGGCAAGCAGGTCATCAAATCAGGTGTCAAGAAAGCGTATAATATTACAAAAGATGCAGCGGTAAAGGCTTACAATAAGGTAGCCAGCAGGGTCAAAGGTTGCAGTTTTGATGCCGACACTCCTGTCTGGACCGCCGACGGTTTTGCAACCAGCATCGCCTCGTTGAAGCCTGGTGACAAGGTAGTTTCTCGTGATGAGTTGACAGGCAAGACTGAATTGAAACCGATTCTCGGGGTAGTGATCGAAGATCACGTTGGCCGTGTTCTGGTCAAGCTTCAATCATCGGAAGTGATGCAGGATACGATTACGACGACGCGCGAGCATCCGTTCTGTATTGTGGGCAAAGGCTGGGTTGACGCAGAAAATCTCTCGGCAGGTGATGCTTTTGCCACTAGCGACGGTTCGAAGGCTGAGGTGACGTCAGTCGATTTTGTTGCCAAGCCGATTCAAGCATACAATTTTGAAGTTCCAGATAGTCACACTTACTTCGTAGGTAAGTCGAAGGTTTGGGTGCACAATGCTTGTGACCCGAAGAAGCGTCGCCCAACTATGGATGTCCAAAAAAAGTCAGACGATAGAGCTACGGATGAGAGCGGTAAGCTCACATGAACTTATTGCAAGCAGGAAATGACTACAAAACCTGGCTTTAAAAACTCAAGGGAGTTTGACCACAGGAAATCTTGGGTGAGCGGCGGATTATCCTGGTTTAAAAATATTTTCTCTGCGTGTCGCACTTGCAATCGCAGCAAAGGTCCGAAAGATGTAAATAAATGGAAAAAAGAAAAAGGTATGTAAAATGACGGAGCTTCGCGTTTTTGTTTGTCGACATATTTTCGAAGAAACTAGACCGGTCCTTTTGATTGCTAACACAGAAGGAAATTTTTCTTTTCTTTGCGGTGATGAGCATGAACAGATCGCGGAAGAATTTCCAGCAGTCGGACTTAACCATGTACTTTACCGTGATAAATCATTTTCGAAGATTGTTGAGACTTTGCCCATTAATTGCGAAGCAGAACGCAAGTCAGAACACTCACCTTGGGAGATTAAAGAGATTCCGCATGAGGATCTTGAATGAAATAAACTAAGATAGACAAAAAAAGAATTTCGGTGATGTGGTGGACGGCGCACGCTTACGGCATCTGATGTGCCAAGGTGGTGTTGTCGTAAAACAACCCAACGAGGGAGCCATCCACCATGACGAAGTCAGCCACAGAAACGACTATTCACACAATTGGTTTGGATATCGCGAAGAACAGTTTTTCGGTTCATGGTTTTGATGTTGATGGCCATACGGTTCTGACCGAGGATTTGAAGCGCGGTCAGGTGCTGATCTAGGCTGTGGACTCATAAAACCTGAGCCACAATCTTACGGCGGCAAGTTTTGCGAAGGCCAGATAGGCTGAGGCGTGGCGATCATAGCGGGTTGGCGGTGTCAATTTTGAAGTGGAAAATTTTTTGGTTTTGAAGATTTGTTTTTGGCGAGCTCTGCAAAGACTTCGTTTGGTGTTTTGAAGTCGAGGACTTTGCGGAATTACGGTGACACCTCGGAATTACGGTGACACCTCGAATTACGGTGACACCTCACTCTATTAGTCGAGCTTGCACCTCCGTCACCTACGACGCCAATGGCAATACCCTGTCCTATGACGCCGATGGCGCAGGTCCAGACCAGCCACGCACGCTGGTCTATGATGGTGAGAACCGCCCCCTCATCATTCTGCGGGGTGGGGTGCCTGTTGTCATGGCCTATGGGCCGGATACGGAGCGCACCTCCAAAACCTTCAACGGGGCCATCACCCATTATCCGGGCAATGATACGGAGGTGCGCTTTGATGCGGTGACACCTGCAGGCCTTATCACCTCCACCGTCAACCCGGATATCCGCCGGGAGGGGCTGGCGACCGACATTCTGGTCAAGGACCATCTGGCCTCAAACCGTGTTACCTCCCGCGTGGGGGCTGCGGCCAAACAGCCATGGATTGCCGCAACTGTTGCGGCAATCACAAATCGATGGGAATTTCAACAATTCTTGAACCTCGCCTTCAAGCCTTGAGTCCGCCATGGCAAGCTTGTATGCCGAGGCACAGACGAGCAAAGGATTCATTTTATATGGCTATTAAACTCTATCGTGGCGATTTGCCTGCTGACTTTGTGCCGGGGCCTGCCATTGCCATTGATACTGAAACCATGGGGTTGAACCCGCGCCGCGACCGCTTGTGCGTGATCCAGATTTCGACGGGCGACGGCAATGCTCACGTTGTTCAAGTTGATGCGAAAACGGCCTCGGCCCCGCGCCTCAAGGCTGTCCTTGAGGATCCGAGTGTGCTCAAGATCTTTCATTTCGCGCGCTTTGATGTGGCGGTGTTGAAACATTCTCTCGGCATTGAAACCGCACCGCTGTATTGCACCAAGATTGCCTCAAAGATTGCCCGCACCTATACAGACCGTCATGGCTTGAAAGACCTGCTGCGGGAACTGATGGGCATTGAAGCCAACAAGCAGCAACAAAGCTCTGATTGGGGTGCCCATATTCTGACCGATGCGCAAAAAACCTATGCCGCAGGTGATGTGCTTTATCTGCATGAGTTGAAGGCGCGGCTTGATCAAATGCTGGAGCGTGAAGGACGGGCGCACCTGGCGCGTGAAAGCTTCAAGTTCCTGCCGACACGCGTGGCCCTCGACCTTGGGGGTTGGGGCGAAGAAGATGTCTTCGCTCACTGATCAAAACCAACACCGCGCCGTCAAAGCCCAGCGACGGTCGTCGCGGTCAGGGCTTGTGGGCGGGCTCGCATTGCTGGGTGCTTTGGCCCTCATGGGAACCTTTGTTTGGCAGGCTGGCGTTTTGGCGCCACCTGCCCCACAGGATGTAAAGACCGATGATGTGGTGGCAAAGCCGGATCAGATCACGGCTGCTAATGCATCCATTTCCGGTCGCGACAAAAATGACCGGCCCTACACCATCCATGCGGTTTCGGGTGAGCAGGACAAAGTTGTGGACTCTTTGGTGCTGATGAACACTGTGACAGGTGCGTTTGAACGCCCGTCGGGTGCGAAGCTCGATATCGCCTCGAAGACCGGACAATACGATCACAAGAGCAAAGCGCTTGAGCTTTCAGGTGATGTCGTCTTCACGGAAGGCACACGCTTCAAAGCCACCATGGACAAGGCCGCGATCAACACCGATGACCAATCGCTGGTCTCGAAATCTCCTGTCAAGGTTGACATGCAAGGCGCCATGATTGAGGCTGCCAGCCTGACTGTGACAGATAACGGCACACGCATTTTGTTCAAAGGCGGTGTGAAAGCTAAATTCATGACACAAAACACCTCGACGGGAGACACTCCATGACACTGCGTAACACGGCTCTGGCGGCTTTGGCCCTCATGGCACTCTCTGCCCCGGCACAGGCCCAGGAATCCGGTGCGGGAGTGGTTGATATTGAAGCGGGTGAAATGGAAATTCTGGAAACCGACAAGCGCGCCATTTTTCGCGGTGACGTGGTGGCCAAGCGGCCGAGTGACACCATCCGCTGTCAGGAAATGATTGTGTTTTATGTCGAAGTCAAACAGGCCGATGGCTCATCCAACACGGAAGTCGATAAACTCGATTGCAAGAGTGCAGTGACAATTACAACTGCCACCCAAACCATCACAGGCGATCTGGCGGTGTTTCAATTGCGTCGCAATGTCTTGGATGTGACAGGCAATGTGAAAGTGGTGCAGGGCAAAACTGTGATCAGGGGGCCGCGTCTGAACGTCGATCTCAAAACCAAGCGCACCAAAATGACTGGACGGGTCACCGGCAAGTTTGTGCCAAAGTGAGTTATCGCTTGCGCCCCACCCGATTCATTCAAATTTAACGTAAATGGTTCTTAATCAAATGGCGTCTCCGTCAAGGACACCGGTTAAACCGGCCCCCATGGCAGCGCGGGCACCAAGGCGCCCGCAGCTTGAGGGCAAGTTGCCGCAAGGACAGGTGCCGAAAGGTGAGGGTCTTGAAGCCGTGATGCTCGCCAAGAGCTATCGGAAAAGACCCGTCGTCCAGTCTGTATCTTTGACTGTGAAACGTGGTGAGGCCGTGGGCCTGCTCGGTCCCAATGGGGCTGGCAAGACGACCGTGTTCTATATGATCACCGGTTTGATTGCCGCCGACGAGGGAACGGTCAGCCTGGATGGTGTCGATATCACCCATCTGCCGCTGTATCAGCGGGCCAGATTGGGTATTGGCTACCTGCCCCAGGAGAGCTCGGTGTTTCGAGGTCTCACGGTGGAAGAAAATCTGCGTTCTGTCCTCGAGCTGCACGAGCCCGACAGGCAGGAACGCGAGCGTCAGTTGCGTGAGTTGTATGATGAGTTCCAAATCGCCCATATCCGCCATTCGCCGGCTGTTGCACTCTCTGGCGGACAGCGTCGGAGGGTGGAAATCGCCCGAGCCCTTGCCACCAATCCCCAGTTCATCCTCCTCGACGAGCCCTTTGCCGGAATTGACCCGATTGCGATCGGTGATATTCGCCAGCTGGTGCGACAGCTCACAGATCGGGGAATCGGGGTGCTTATTACGGATCACAATGTACGAGAAACCCTCGGACTTATTGACCGTGCCCTCATTATCCATGAAGGCCACGTCCTGACCGAAGGTCGCCCCGAAGATATTGTGAATGATCCGGATGTGCGCAGGTATTATCTGGGTGAGGGTTTTAGTTATTGAGGTGGGGTGTGGAGGTTGCTTGCGGCCAACAGAATACTGCCGCGATCAATCCCGCAGTGCGAGCTAAATGCGCTGTTACCGTAATCTACAGTCACGGCACACTCGAAGTCAGCCGAATGGTAGATTCGGATATTGATCTGATTCCAGAATGCGGTGATGGTGACTCGGAGTTCATGGTGGCAGGCACGTCCAAAGATGTGGAAGTAGAAGTGCAGTAATGTGTGGCAGTATTTAAAGGACGTGTTGGGAAGGCCACAGGCTAAGGTGGCGGAGTGTGTGACACTCCCGCAACCAGTGTGGCTTTAAATCAACTCCCGAGGCGTAAAGATGGAAAGACGATACCAAGTTTTTGTGAGTTCTACTTACGAAGATTTAAAAGATGAACGCGCCGAAGTCATTCAGGCTCTTCTTGAGCTTGATTGCTTCCCCGCAGGCATGGAACTCTTTCCCGCTGCGAATGATGAACAGTGGGAATGGATCAAACGAGTAATTGACGAGTCTGACTACTACATTTTGATTTCTGCGGGGCGCTACGGAAGAATTCATCCGACACTTGGTTTGAGCTATACTGAACTAGAATTCAATTATGCTGTGAGCACCGGAAAAAAAGTACTTTCGTTTCTTCATGGCGATATTGATACACTGCCAGGCACAAAGCTAGAGAGAGCGGAAGATGGCCGAAAGAACATAACTCGATTTCGCGCAGCTTGCGAACAGAGATTGTGTAAGTATTGGAATTCACCATCAGATTTAGGCTCAAAAGTAAGCAGAGGAATTACACAGCTTATTCATCGCAACCCCGGCGTCGGCTGGATAAGAGGTGATAGGATTGACCATGACATTTTCGCAAGGGTGGAGCAATTAGAGAAAGAGAATCTCGAACTCAAGATCGGAAAAACCGCTAGCTCTAAAGTGCCAGATTCCTATCTTGCATTTGGTGAAGACGAAATAGCAATTGATTTTCTAGTTGCAACATCTGCGCAAAAAATAAACTCTTTGGGAAAGCTCTACTGGGTAAAGGGTGGCAATCACTGGCAACGCACAACAACTAGTTGGGATAATCTATTTGACGCAATTGCTGACACTTTAATTGCCGACCCTTTCGAGAATGAGATTGTGACGAGCCTCAACAATTTTTGTAAGGCGAACGTGGACTACACAAGTTTGCGGAACGGGATAAGAAAACATTTAGGCGAGGACGTTGATCTGCCTGATAGTGAGGATGAAAAAATTTCGGCAGTTGAAGAAGTTGTCGAGTTTGACGATGACGATAACGATAACGATAACGATAACGAAGATACTCCAAAAAGATTGTTTAAGGTAGACTACGCTTCTGTCTCTTCAGAATGTCTCGCCACGATAAGAAGGCAGCTTTATGCATTGAATCTCATTTCGTTCTCAAAGACTGAATTTCGAACAACTTGGCTTCTGACCGCGATAGGTCAGGAAAAGATAAGGACGCTGGCTATCTCAAAGGATGTACAAGAATAGTAATTACCCGACAGTAAATTACGGACTTACAGTAACAAGCGTTTATCTGTTTCCTGATCGAAGAATTCAGCAAGTGCTGGACTCCAGAGCGGTCGAATTGCACTAGAGCGCCCAGGTCAAAGCTTCGCTACTTACCTTACCTTTAACCGCTCCACAGTCGCCTCCACCACCTCAGGCTCTCGCTCAATCATCGCCATCAGAATACGCGCCGACACGTCCAGTTTGCGGCCTTGCTCCCATCCCTCGATGGTCCGTGCAGGAATTCCAAAACGTGCTTCGAATTCCTTCGGGCTTTTGGAGTGTGCGGTGCGGATGGCTTTCACTTGTTTGGCGCTGATTGCATCAACCAGCCGCGTTGGCAGGGCCACGTCACCTCGCTGGTGCGCGCGCACCTCCTGCAAGGCCTCCATCAAATCTGACCCGAATTTTGTGTCCCGTTTCGCTTTCATTGCAGTTCCTCAATAAATGCCAATAGGTCTTTTCGCTGTTTTGCCGATAATTCTGTCTGTTGAGATTTTCCATAAGCAAGCAGCAAATAAATTTGATCTGCGCTTGTCAGCACGAGATAGATGCATCGGCCACCGCCGCGCTTTCCTTTGCCTCCGTAGGCAAACCGGATTTTGCGAATACCCTTGAGGCCTTTGATCACATCACCTGCCTGCGGATTTACAATGATTTCAGTCTCTAGGGCGCGCAACTCATCTTCAGACACTTTTAGTTTTGAGACCCCCTTCAGAAAGGTGCTGGTGCTGATGATTTCCATCTTTTTTGATGTACGCTATTAGCGTACTGATGTCAAATTCTGTTAACTGCGCCGATGTGCGGCGTTATTATCTTGGCGATTCCTTCAGTTATTGAGTTTAGTGGCAAGTAATGGCTCTCTCACAACGATTGGTCATGAAGCAGGGGCAGTCCCTGGTCATGACACCGCAATTGCAACAGGCAATCAAACTGTTGCAAATGTCTTCCATTGAGTTGCAAGCCTTCGTTGAAGCCGAAATCGAGCGCAATCCGCTGCTCGACCATGGCGATGGCAGCAGCGAAAAAGTGTCGGCTCCTGTGGCTGACGCCATGCCTGACAGTCTGGAGCAATCCTTTGCCACACCGGGTTCTGGGGGCCCAGGCGAAGTTGAGGCCCAAAGCTCAGCACCCGCCTCATCCTCGGACGGACAGGCGATGATGGCCACAGATTCCGGCTGGTCAAATTTGCGCTCGTCGGGGCATTTGTCTTTGGATGGTGAGGACAGCGATTTTGCGTCGTCGCTGTCGCAAGAAGAAAGCTTGTCGGAATATCTGACCAATCAGCTCAATCTGAATTTTTCCAATCAGACCGACTTGCTGATCGGGCAAAACATTATCGGCATGGTCAACGAAATTGGCTATGTCATGGGCGATCCCTCCAGTCTGGCGGACACTTTGGGGGCGCCTGTGGAGCGCATCAACGCGGTGTTCGACGTATTGCGCACATTTGATCCACCGGGGGTATTTGCGCTTGATCTGGCAGATTGTCTGCGCCTGCAATTGAAAGAGCGAAACCGCCTCGACCCGGCCATGGAGGCCTTGCTCGACAATTTGCCACTGGTGGCCAAGAGGGATTTTGTGGCCCTGAGAATAAAGTGCAAAGTGAGCCAGGAAGACTTGCAGGACATGCTGGTTGAACTCCGCGCTTTAAACCCCAAGCCCGGCCATGCCTTTGGCTCAGAACCTGTGTCACCCGTGGTGCCTGATGTTTTTGTGCGGGCCGCCCCCGATGGCACCTGGCTGGTGGAACTCAACAGCGATACCCTGCCGCGTGTGCTGGTCAACAACCAGTATATGGCCAAAGTTGCGAGCAACACCAACCGCGAGGAAGACAAGCTGTTTCTGGCAGGCTGTCACGCCCAGGCAGCGTGGCTGGTCAAAAGTCTGGATCAGCGGGCCAAGACAGTCTTGAAAGTTGCACGCGAAATTGTGTCGCAACAGGATGCGTTTCTGGTGCACGGCATTGCCCACCTCAAACCGATCACCTTAAAAACTGTGGCCGAAGCCATCAGCATGCATGAATCAACCGTCAGCCGTGTGACCTCAAACAAATATATGGCAACACCGCGCGGCACGTTTGAACTCAAGTATTTCTTCACCAATGCCATCGCCACCATGGATGGTTTAGGCGACGCGCATTCGGCTGAATCGGTGCGTCACCGGATCAAGGATTTGATCGCGGCGGAAACTGTTGACCACATCCTCTCGGACGATGACATTGTGGCGACATTAAAGCAGGAAGGTGTGGATATCGCCCGGCGTACTGTCGCTAAATACCGGGAATCTCTCAATATTCTTTCGTCTGTCCAACGTCGTCGTGAGGCCCGTCTCAAAGGTTGACTTGGGGCTGCCACGGGCCTACTTATCGCGCCGAAATGTAACACCAGCGGCGGTTGGAAAGCGGAAACTGCCACCAGTCTGTGACGGCTTACCCCAACGATTGATTTTGAGACCGGATTACAAAAGCGATGACTCTTGCCGATATCATTGACGCCCGCACAGTGCTGCCCTGCCTGAAGGTTCAAAACAAAAAGCAACTGCTGCAGGAATTGGCGCAAGGTATTGCGGCCCAAGTGGCCATTGATTCACGCCTGGTGTTCGAGACATTGTTGCAGCGGGAAAAACTGGGGTCTACGGGTCTGGGCCAAGGCATTGCCATTCCTCATGGTCGTTTGCCATCCATCACTCGTGTCTATGGGCTGTTTGCAAGACTGCATCATCCCGTGCCGTTTGAAAGTGTTGACGGGGAGCCCGTGGATCTGGTGTTTGCCTTGGTGTCGCCCGAGCATGCGGGTGCTGACCATTTGACGGCATTGGCGCGGGTTTCGCGGCTGCTGCGTGACGGAGATGTGGTGAAGAAGTTAAGGGGCACCGAAACCACGGACGGGCTTTATGCGATATTGACCCAACACGCAGGTGCAACGGCGACTGCCGCTTGAACAACCGGTTTTAGTGGACGCTGGCGGGCGTCAGTTCATGTTCAAAAGCTGAACCCAAGGCAGCTTCGCGGGTTCCCGAAATCGAAATCGGTGTGCCGTCAGCGTTGTAAAGTGCAAACAAACGGGCCTGGGGTGGTACCGGTACGCCAGAGCCCAAGAGGGCCTTGGCATCTTTAATCGCGATTTCCCGCACATAGCCCAACACGCCGCCGCCCAATTGGGCCAGCTGCTCAGGTGTTAATGCGAACATTTTTTCCATCTCTTCAATCCTTCATTCCGCCGTAACAGCAGCAGCATGACACAGATATGTGGTGAGATTATTAGTTGTTCAAGGCCGCTTGCAAATAGTTTGAAATTGTCGTCATCTGGCCACAAGGCTTGATCAGCCGGTCAAAATAACAGGGAGTACAACATGATCAAGAAATTGCTGGGTGCCACGGCACTCGTGGGCCTGATGGCCATTTCCGCTTTTGCGGCTGACGACAAGCCAGCCATTGTCTTTGATATTGGCGGCAAATTCGACAAGTCGTTCAACGAATCAATGTACAATGGTTCAGAAAAGTTCAAGGCCGATTCAGGCACTGCATATGGCGAATTCGAAATCGCCAACGAAGCGCAACGCGAACAGGCAATCCGCAACTTTGCTGACCAAGGCTATTCACCCATCATCGCCGCGGGCTTTGCGCAAGCGGCCGCTGTTGAAAAAGTGGCCAAAGAATATCCTGATTTGAAGTTCGCCATTGTCGACATGGTGGTGGATTTGCCGAATGTGCAGTCGATCGTGTTCAACGAACATGAGGGGTCTTACCTTGTAGGCGTTTTGGCCGGCATGGCCTCGAAGTCCGGCACTGTCGGATTTGTCGGCGGCATGGACATTCCGTTGATCCGTAAATTTGGCTGCGGTTATGCGCAAGGTGTAAAGTCTGTGAAGGCTGACGCCAAGGTGATCCAGAACATGACCGGTGATACCGGTGCAGCCTGGAACGACCCTGTGAAAGGCGGCGAAATCACCAAGGGCCAGATGAGCCAGGGTGCTGACGTCGTGTTCGCAGCGGCGGGTGGCACAGGCCTTGGCGTGTTGCAGGCTGCGGCCGATGGTGGCGCGCTGTCAATTGGCGTTGACGCCAACCAGAACTACCTGCACCCCGGCAAGGTTTTGACGTCGATGCTGAAGCGCGTTGACGTTGCTGTCTATAACGTCATGAAGGCCGGCAAGGATGGCACCTTCAAAGGCGGCATCCAAGCCTTGGGTCTTGCCCAGGACGGTGTGGGTTATGCCATGGATGACAACAACAAAGCTCTCGTGACGGCTGAAATGACCGCCGCCGTTGAAAAAGCAAAAGCAGACATCATCGCCGGAACTGTCAAGGTTCACGACTATATGTCCGACAACAAGTGCCCGGTTGAGTAAGTCACTTCACCTCTCCCGCTTGCGGGAGAGGTGGCAGAGCGAAAGCGATGCCGGTGAGGGTGTGTGCATCATTGACTTACCCTCACCTGCCGCTGCGCGGCGTCCTCTCCCGCACGCGGGCGAGGTGAGACGGAAGAAATGACTCCCGCCATTGAACTCATCAACATCGACAAACGCTTCGGCCCGGTTCACGCCAACAAGGACGTGAGCTTGCGCGTGGCCAAGGGTTCGATCCATGGCGTGATTGGTGAAAATGGTGCTGGCAAGTCGACATTGATGTCGATCCTGTTCGGGTTTTATGCGGCTGATTCCGGTGATGTGAAGGTCGACGGCAAATCTGTTCGCATCAAAACCTCGACCGATGCGATTTCCCTGGGCATCGGCATGGTGCACCAGCATTTCATGTTGGTTGAGCCTTTCACCGTTCTTGAAAATGTTGTGCTGGGAGCGGAAGGTGGGGCTTTGATCGGTCCAGCACTTGACAAGGCCCGCACTGAGTTGAAGCGTCTCGCTGATGATTATGAGCTCGACGTTGACCCTGATGCCATCGTTGGTGAATTGCCTGTGGGTTTGCAGCAGCGCGTGGAAATTCTGAAGGCGCTGTACAAGGGTGCGCAAGTTCTCATTCTCGACGAACCCACAGGTGTGTTGACACCGGATGAAGCTGACCATTTGTTCCGCATTCTGGGTACGCTGCGTGACCAGGGCAAATCCATCATTCTGATCACCCACAAGCTGCGCGAAATCATGGCCACGACCGATCATGTGTCCGTGATGCGACGGGGCGAAATGGTTGCGCATTTTGAAACAGCCAAAACCTCGGTTGAAGAATTGGCAGAAGCCATGGTGGGGCGCCGCGTGTTGATGCATGTGGAAAAAGCCAAGGCCACGCCGGGCGCGCTGGTGCTCGAAGTCAAGCATGTGACATGGCGGGACCGCAAGGGAACGCCGCGCGTGAATGATGTGTCGTTGACAGTTCGCAAAGGAGAGATTGTTGGCATTGCAGGTGTGTCAGGCAATGGCCAATCCGAACTGTTGGATTGTATCACCGGCATCACACGGCCTGCTTCGGGCGAAATTATTTTTGAAGGAAAGTCCATCGGGCATTTGGGTGATCCCCGGCATTTGCGGCAAGAAGGCTTGGCTCATGTGCCGGAAGACCGCCAGCACCGCGGTCTTATTACGTCGTTCGATGCGTCTGAATCAGCCATTCTCGGATGGCATTATGACGACGCGCTGGGCAAAGGCTTTCGGTTGAACCGCAAAGCCGTTGTTGACCGCACAGAAAAGGAAATGAAAGCTTTCGATGTGCGGCCTGCAAACCCCCTGTTGAAGAGTGCAAAGTTCTCGGGCGGCAATCAGCAAAAAATCATTCTGGCGCGCGAGATTGAACGCGATCCTGATCTCTTGATTGTGGGCCAACCCACGCGCGGTGTCGACATCGGTGCCATTGAATTCATTCACAAGCGGCTGATTGAGCTGCGCGACCAGGGCAAGGCCATTTTGCTGGTGTCGGTGGAGCTTGATGAAATCCGTTCCTTGTCCGATCGTATCATCGTGATGTTTGCAGGTCGCGTGATGGGCGAACGCGCCGCTGGCGCTGACGAGCGCGAGCTAGGTCTTCTGATGGCTGGCGTCTCGAAGGATGCCGCGTGATGTCAGCCAAAGGTGAAATTCCAGCCTGGGCTGACGTCGCACTGATCCCGTTGCTGAATTTATTTGTGGCTCTCCTGATCTCGGGCATTGTTGTTCTCATCATCGGCGAGAACCCTCTGGAAGCCATGTGGATCATGCTCAAAGGTGCCGTTGGTTCGATCAAGGGTTGGAGCTATTTGCTCTACTACGCCACCAACTTCATTTTCACGGGACTGGCCGTGGCCGTCGCCTTCCATGCGGGGCTGTTTAACATCGGCGGTGAGGGTCAAGCTTACATCGCCGGGCTCGGTGCGGCCACAGTCGGCCTGGGCCTGGCGTTCCTGCCTTGGCCCATTGTTATTCCACTGGCTGTTATCGCATCTGCATTGATGGGTGCACTGTGGGGCTTCATTCCCGGTTACCTGCAGGCCAAGCGCGGCAGCCATATCGTCATCACCACCATCATGTTCAATTTCATCGCCTCAAGCCTGATGGTGTATCTGATCAATTACTGGTTTCGCCCTGTTGGAAAAATGGCGGTGGAAAGCAATGAAGTCACGGCGGCCTACATCATGAGCTTTCGTGAATTGGCCAAACTGTTCTTCGACTATCGTCTGCCTTCATCGCCCTTAAACCCAACAGTGTTCTTCGCCTTGTTCGTGGCTTGGGCGGTTTGGTATTTGCTGTGGCGCACCAAGCTCGGTTATGAAATTCGGGCTGTGGGCCTGAATGCCGATGCCGCCGTTTACGCCGGCATCAGCCCTTCTCGCATCATCATGGTGGCAATGGCGATTTCGGGTGGGCTTGCTGGTCT
Organism: Hyphomicrobiales bacterium; assembly: GCA_031421835.1. Classification (GTDB taxonomy): domain Bacteria; phylum Pseudomonadota; class Alphaproteobacteria; order Rhizobiales; family Aestuariivirgaceae; genus Aestuariivirga. The sequence goes on from JANOPL010000044.1 coordinate 15,580, forward strand.
CGTGGCTGTCAATGAGGTGTTGGGAGCGCAGCATCGCTTGCTCTTGGAATATGTCCAAGGTGCCGGATTTGTTGGCATTGCGGTGGCGCTGATGGGGCGCAATCATCCCGTTGGTATTGTGTTGGCGGCACTGTTGTTTGGGCTGCTTTACCAAGGTGGCACTGAACTCTCTTTCCAGAAGCCCGAAATCAACCGCGATATGATCGTGGTCATACAAGGCCTGGTGATCTTGTTCATGGGTGCACTGGAGCAAACGTTCCGCCCTTATCTCGCCATGCTGTTTTTCAAGGTGGAGGACTGACATGCTGGAAATGTTCCTCGGCTCGGAAACCCTGTCATCAACAGTGCGCTTGTCAGTGCCGCTGATCCTTGCGTGCCTCGCGGGCTTGTGGTCGGAAAGGGCTGGCATTGTTGATATCGGTCTTGAAGGTAAAATGCTGGCGGCAGCTTTTGCGGCGGCGGCCTCGGCCTCTTATTTTGGCAATGTCTGGTTGGCCTTGATGATTGCTATTGGCGTATCCTTGGGCTTTTCGCTGGTCCATGGTTATGCTGCAATCAATCAGCGCGGCAACCAGGTTGTGTCAGGTGTGGCGCTGAACATGTTGGCGGCGGGCTTGGCCGTGGTGCTGGGCAATGAGTGGTTCAAAGAGGGTGGGCGCACGCCTCCATTGTTGGAGCAGGCACGTTTCATGCCGATTGATTTGCCAATGCTGTCGTCGGTTTATGATGTGCCAATCCTTGGTGTCATTGCCCGTATTGTATCAGGTCATTCAATTCTCACTTATCTGGCCTTTGCCCTGGTGCCGTTGTCGGCTTGGGCCTTGGCCAAAACACGGTTTGGATTGCGCCTGCGTGCCGTCGGAGAAAATCCCCACGCTGTTGATACGGCTGGTATCTCTGTTGCGAAACTGCGCTATCAAGCGGTGATCATTGCAGGTGTGCTGTGTGGTGTGGCGGGCACATATATTTCGACGTCACTCTCAGCAAGTTTTGTGCGCGACATGACGGCCGGGCGCGGCTTCATGGCTTTGGCTGCCTTGATCTTTGCAAACTGGCGGGCTTGGCCTGCGATGTGGGCCTGTTTGTTGTTTGGGTATTTGCAGGCCATGGGTACGCGGCTGCAGGGCGTCAAAATTGCTGGCTTCGAAATTCCTGTCCAGTTCATCAATATGCTGCCCTATGTGATGACCGTGGTGTTGCTGGCAGGGTTCATCGGCAAGAGCATTCCGCCAAAGGCTTCCGGCATTCCCTATACCAAGGATCGTTGACATGAAGGATTTGGTTGCAGCAGCCGTCGCCGCGAGGGCAAAGGCCCACGCACCCTATTCGACGTTTTATGTCGGCGCTGCAATGCGCGATGAACACGGCCGCGTGTATGGTGGGTGCAACATTGAAAACGCGGCATACCCACAAGGCTGGTGCGCGGAGCCATCGGCCATTTCACATCTCATCATGGCGGGTGGCACGCGGGTGACAGAAGTTTTGGTGATGGGCAATGGTGATACGTTGTGCACACCGTGCGGGGGATGTCGACAAAAGATCCGTGAATTTGCTGCGGGAGATGTGAAAATTCACTGCTGCACTGAAACCGGCAAACTGATCCGAACATTCACACTCGACGAATTACTGCCCGCTTCCTTTGGGCCGGAGAATTTGAAATGAGCAGTCTTAACGACAACCTGCAAGGCCGCAAACCCAAAATTGCGATTATCCTCGGCTCAGCGCTTGGCTCTGTTGTTGATGCCGTCGTTGATCCCCTGATTATTCCGTATGCTGATCTTTCTGGTTTTCCGGTGCCGAAAATCTCTGGCCATGCGGGCAAGCTTTATGTGGGTCAGATGGGTGGCAAGGAGGTCGCAGTTCTGGCAGGCCGTGCGCACCCCTATGAATCGGGGGATGCCGGAGTGATGCGCCCCGCACTGGATCAGTTGAAGGCGGTGGGCATTGAAACGCTGGTGCTCACCAATGCGGCGGGCTCGCTCAAAACTTCGATGAAGCCTGGCACCTTGATGGCGCTCACTGATCACATCAATTGTGCTGGCATGAACCCGCTGATCGGTCAGCATGGTGACGAGAATTTTGTGTCGATGACCAATGCCTATGATGCAGATTTGCGCAAACAGCTTTTGGCGGCGGCTAAAAAAGAGAAGATCAATCTGAAGCAAGGGGTGTATTGCTGGTATTCCGGCCCCTCATTCGAAACGCCAGCGGAAATCAAAATGCTGCAGATCATCGGTGGTGCGGCAGTGGGCATGTCGACGGCACCCGAAACCATTATCGCCAGGAGGTTGGGTATGAAGGTGGTTGCGATTTCAACCATCACCAACTTGGCAGCGGGTCTCAAAGGTGCATCTCCGTCCCATGAAGAAACCAAACGCGAGGGCATGAAAGCCGTTGGGGATATGAAACGGCTGCTCACCCGATTCTTCAAGGATTTGAAATAGTGCTTCCGCAGGAGGTTATCCGCCGGAAGCGCGATGGGTCAGCGCTCTCATCGGAGGACGTCAAAGACTTTATCGCAGGGCTCACGTCGGGTGCCGTTTCTGAGGGCCAAGTCGCGGCTTTTGCCATGGCGGTGTTTTTCAAAGGCATGACGCGGGAAGAGGCTGTGGGGCTCACGCTGGCCATGCGCGACTCCGGCACTGTGCTGCAATGGGATTTGCCAGGGCCTGTTGTCGACAAACATTCGTCAGGTGGTATTGGCGATAACGTCTCGCTTTATCTAGCACCCATGTTGGCAGCCTGTGGACTTTATGTTCCCATGATATCGGGGCGGGGCTTGGGCCATACAGGTGGCACACTGGATAAACTGGATGCCATCCCCGGTTACAAGACTCAGCCTGATCTGGCGTTGTTTCGCACCGTCACGAAAGAGGCGGGCTGTTGCATCATTGGCCAAACAGCTGACCTCGCCCCGGCTGACAAGCGACTGTATGGCATTCGCGATGTGACGGCGACGGTTGAAAGTGTGCCGTTGATTACGGCATCGATCCTGTCGAAAAAACTCGCGGCGGGTTTGCAGCATCTGGTGCTGGATGTGAAGTGCGGTTCTGGTGCGTTTATGGCAAACGTGGAAGAGGCGCGCGCGCTGGCCACCTCTTTGGTTGCTGTCGCCAACGGAGCAGGGCTGAAAACCACGGCGCTGATCACCGATATGGATGAGCCTTTGGCGCCTGTGGCTGGCAATGCTTTGGAAGTTGCTCATGCTGCAGAGTACTTATTGCAGCGCTGCGAGAATGCCCGTGTCAATGATATTACCTTGGCATTGGGGGCCGAACTTCTGGTGAGTGCGGGCATCAGCAAAGACATTGCAACAGCACGGGCGAAACTTGCAATGACCGTGTCCTCAGGCAAGGCTGCCGAACATTTTGAACGCATGGTTGCCTTGCTCGGTGGTCCACAGGATTTTCTCTCAACCTACAACAGGCATCTGAAGCGTGCCCCCATCATCAAGCCGGTGTTTGCCATTCGTGCAGGCATTGTGTCGTCCATCGTCACGCGCAATCTTGGTTTGGCCGTGATTGAATTGGGCGGCGGTCGGCGTGTGGCAACTGACACGATCAATCATGCCGTGGGACTTGACCAGCTGTTGGGCAAAGGTTCGCGCGTTGATTTTGAAACGCCGCTTTGCATAGTGCATGCGCAAAGCGAGGATGATTTCGAAAAGGCCGCCAGCATCGTCAAAGCCGCTTATTCGATTGCTGAGTCCGGTGCATCCGGTCCAAACATCATCGAACGGATTGCACCCTGATGCCGCGTGCTTTCCTGTTCATTCTCGACAGTTTCGGGATTGGCCACGCACCTGATGCTGCAGCGTTTGGCGATGACGGGGCGAATACGTTTTTACATATCGCTGACCGCATGCCGCTGTATTTGCCGCATCTGGCGTCGCTGGGTTTGGGGCTGGCTGCGCAGTCAGCAGGTGGAAACAATCCTTTTCCTGACGTAAAGCTGATCGGCACCTGGGGCCACGCACGTGAAGTGTCTCAGGGAAAGGACACGATTACCGGACATTGGGAAATCGCTGGTGTGCCGGTGCCCTTCGCTTGGCATTATTACCCCGATACAGCGCAGTCTTTTCCGCAAAGCTTGCTGGAAGAAATTATCAAGCGGGCGAAAATTCCAGGATTGCTGTGCGGCACCCACGCTTCGGGCACGCAGGTGATTGAAGATTTTGGCGATGAACATGTGGCGACGGGCAAACCCATCATCTACACCTCGGCCGATAGCGTTATTCAAATTGCCGCCCATGAAACCCATTTTGGTTTGCAGCGGCTTTATGATGTTTGCAAAGTGGCGCGGGAATTGACCTATGATTTGAAAGTGGGGCGTGTCATCGCTCGACCCTTCTTGGGTGAGAGTGCCAAAACTTATGAGCGCACCGGCAACCGCAAAGACTATGCCGTAACACCGCCCTCTCCCACCTTGCTGCAAATTGCATCAGACGCCGGACGTCATGTGATTTCGGTTGGCAAGATCGGCGATATTTATGGTCATGTGGGAACTGGCGACGAAGTCAAAGTTTTTGGTAATGCCGCCATGATGGGACGCGTGATTGAGCTGATCCCGACCTTAAAGGACGGTGGCTTCCTGATGACAAACTTCGTCGACTTCGACACGCTCTACGGCCACCGTCGCGACCCCATCGGTTATGGCAAACTGCTCGAAGCGTTTGACCGCGAATTGCCAAAAGTGTTTGCGCAACTGCGTGAAGGCGACGTGCTTATTCTCACAGCCGATCATGGCAATGATCCCACGTGGAAAGGCACAGAACATACGCGCGAGCAAATTCCGATCATGATATATGGAGCGGGCGCAGGAAGCGTTGGTCAGCGACACAGCTTTGCAGATATTGGTCAGTCCGTTGCACAACTTCTGAAACTCGCTCCCCTTCAGGCGGGTACAGCTTTTGATCTATTGTCCTGATTGGTAATTACAATTATCCCTAGCGAGCCGGGGGTAACGGCAAAAGGGACGACGATGAAATCTATTCTTGCACTAACTGTTGTATCGCTTGCATTCAACGCTCCGGCATTCGCACAGACTTCCATTGGCGGTCGCTACAGTGTTGAAGGCACAAATTTGAATGGGTCAACCTACAGGGGTGAAGCCGAAATCAATTTGACCTCGGACACGACTTGCGAAATTTCCTGGGTCACCGGATCAACAACATCTGTTGGGATTTGTATGCGAAGTGATGAGGTGTTTTCTGCAGCCTACCGGATGGGCAATGTGATTGGACTTGTCATCTACAAAGTGTCGCCTGATGGCTCAATGAATGGTACTTGGACCATTGCAGGGAATGGTGGCGCTGGCACTGAGGTCTTGAGCCCGCTCAAGTAACTGTACCTGGAACGGGGGAACATCGTTTCTTTAGAGCAGTCCCTGCTCTTTGGCGTAGGCTTTTAGGTTGACTTCAGGGCGTGCACCCACGTGGGAAATCACTTCGGCTGCGGCAAGGCTTCCCAATCTGGCGCAATGGGCCAGTGGTTTACCGCTGGTGTGGCCGAATAAAAATCCTGCCGCATAAAGATCGCCTGCACCTGTCACATCAACGACTGACTTTACGGGATGGGCTGGCACTTCAATGGTGTCGGCACCTTTTACAATCACCGAACCTTTTTCGGATCGTGTGACCACCACCAGCGGACAATCCTGGCGCGCCGCATCAATGGCACCGCTGAAACTTTGGGTTTTGTAGAGCGCTTTGATTTCGGTTTCGTTGGCAAACACAATGTCGATGGAGTTGCGGATCAAATCCAAGAACGCATCGCGGTGGCGTTCAACGCAAAACGAATCGGACAGGGAGATGGAGGTCATCCGGCCAGCGCCTTGCGAGACTTTTGCAGCGGCGCGAAAGGCAGCCATGGCGGCTGGTTTGTCGTAGAGATAACCTTCCATATAGGTCACGGCGGAGGCTTTGACGATGTCAGCATCCACATCACGCTCATCCAAATTCACACACGCGCCAAGATACGTATTCATGGTGCGCTCACCATCCGGGGTCACCAGAATAAAGGAGCGGGCGGTGGCAGGACCGTCGCCTGCTGCCACCGAGTCAAAACGAACACCTTGTGAGCGCATGTCGTGGCGGTAAATGCCGCCCAACTGATCATCACGCACCTTGCCGAAATAAGCCGCCTTGCCGCCGAAAGACGCAACGCCTGCGGCGGTGTTGCCGGCTGACCCGCCTGAAATTTCCGTTGCGGGCCCCATGTGATTGTAAAGTGTTTCGGCGCGCACTTCGTCGATCAAATTCATCGAGCCTTTGACCAAGGCTTCGCGCGTGATGAAGTCTTCCCCAACTTTGGCAATGACGTCGACAATGGCATTGCCAATGGTGAGCACATCAATCGGGTCGGTCATGTCTGATCCTCTGTTCGAAATGCGAGGTAGCCGAGATGACTTGCAGAAACAAGCGGGAATGCTTAGCTATCGCCCCATGATCAAAGCTGCTTATCGCGCCCTTGGAGACCTGACGTCACCAGACTTTCGTTCCATCCTGTGGAAGGCGATTGGCTTGTCCCTGTTGATGTTTGTTGGCTTGTTCGTGGCAGTGCAGGCGGCCTTCTGGTTTTTGACCTTCTTTCCTTACCCATGGGTGGAAACTCTCGCGGCAATTGGTGCCGGATTGGGTTTGCTTGTCGCCTTTTTCTTTCTGATGGCGCCCGTTACGGCAGTGTTTGCCGGTCTCTATCTGGATAGCGTCGCAGCCAAGGTCGAGAAGCGCCACTACCCGCATGAGCCCGAAGGCAAGGCTTTGTCGACGTTTCGTGCTTTACGGATATCCGTACAATTTGGCTTGCTGGTCTTGCTGGTCAATATTCTGGCGCTGCCACTAGTGTTGACTGGTTTTGGGGCCATCGTGCTGGTGGTGATCAATGCTTACTTGCTGTCACGGGAATATTTTGAAATGGCCGCCATGCGGTTCATGGAGCCACAGGACGCCAAGGATTTCCGCAAGGAAAATGGAGCGGTAGTTTTTGTTGCGGGCTTTATCCCCGCTGTCATGTCGCTGGTGCCGATTGTGAATCTGACAGTACCCTTGTTTTCAACGTCGTACTTCGTGCATTTGTTCAAACAGGCGAAGCGCTCTTCTGTTTGAACGGACAAAGGTCAGCAATCGGGCAGCGCCAGCATTCGGGTTTTCTGGCTTTGCAGATATAGCGCCCATGCAAAATCAGCCAATGGTGGGCGTGGCGCAAATAGAACTTTGGGATCACCTTCAGCAGTTTGGTTTCGACTTCCAGCGGGGTTTTGCCCGTTGCCAGTTTCAAGCGGTTGCCCAATCGAAAGAGATGCGTATCGACCGCAATGGTGGGTTCGCCAAAAATAGAATTCAGCACCACATTGGCAGTCTTGCGGCCCACTCCGGGCAATGCCTCCAAAGCCTCCCGGTTGTTGGGAACCGTCGAATGATGGAGCGTGATGAGTTGCCTCGAGAGTGCAACAACATTCTTGGCCTTTGCCCGGAACAGACCGATTGTTTTAATCAGATCGCGCACTTTGTCCTCGCCCAGTGCAACCATGGCCTCAGGGGTTGAGGCTGCGGCGAACAAGCCCAGGGTGGCCTTGTTGACACTTTCGTCGGTTGCCTGTGCGGACAGCACGACGGCCACAAGGAAGGTGAAATCATTTACCGATTGCAGTTCGCCCTTGGGCTCTGGATTGGCCGCATGAAAGCGACGGAAGATTTCTTCAACGGTGGTTTGCGGCAATTTGCGCATCGTGATTTCGAGCTTCCCGCTTGTGTCTGAATTTTATCCATATCATCATGTTTGCCATGGAAGAAAACAAGACCAGACTATGGAGCGTGACACTCACGCCGCACCGCTCTCTGACCCGCGAAGGCTTTGTGGCGCTGATGCTGGTGATCTTGCTGATCAACCTTGCTGGTGGGCTGTTGTTCTTGGTGTCGGGGGCCTGGCCGGTTGCGGGTTTCATGGGGCTTGATGTGGTGCTGATCTGGTGGGCCTTCCGGCAGAATTACGCCGATGCTCGTCATGCCGAACGCATCACCGTTCGCGAGGACCTTGTGACGGTGCAGCGGGTTTCACCTGATGGTGTGCAGGAGACTCTGGAATTTAATCGGCGCTGGCTCAAAGTGGAATTGGAGTTCGACGAAGCGCGGGAGATCGTCGGGCGCTTGCTGTTGGTCTATCGCGGTGCTCTGACGGAAGTGGGCTCGTTTCTGGGTCGCGATGAGCGACAATCCCTGTCGAAAGCCTTGCGAAGCGCACTGGCGTAAATCGGGTGGTTTCTGGTTCAACTCTCCCCTAGTTTTGCACCATGACAAACTCTCAACTCGAAGATTATGGCAAGGTCTGTGATGTGATTGCCCATGTCAGTGAAAACTGGCGGGAGCAGCCATCCCTTGAAGACTTAGCTTTGCGCGTCAAACTGAACCCCGACCAACTGCAACGGTTGTTTACGCGATGGGCGGGACTGACTCCCAAAGCGTTTTTGCAGGCGTTGACGTTGGACCACGCCCGCCGGATGCTGGAAAACTCGGCTTCAATTTTGGAAACGTCCCTCGACGTGGGATTGTCGGGGCCGAGCCGCCTGCATGATTTATTTGTGGTGCATGAAGGCATGAGCCCCGGCGCTTACAAAAGCAAAGGTGCGGGATTGCTTATTTCCTACGGCTTCCACCCTTCACCCTTCGGTGTGGCCCTGGTCATGGTGACGCCGTATGGACTATGTGGTTTGAGTTTTGCGGACCTTGGCAAAGAAGCTGAGGCCCTTGCTGACATGACCAAGCGTTGGCTAAATGCTCAGTATACGGAGGATTCAGCTGTGACCGCGCCTTTTGCGGCACAACTTTTTGCCGATCAGCATTTCAGACCCAATCAACCTTTACGCATTACGTTCATCGGCACCGATTTCGAAATCCGGGTGTGGGAAACACTTTTGAAAATCCCCGTGGGCCAAGCAACAACCTATGGCGATATTGCAGCGTCTGTCGGAAGTCCGAAAGCGGCACGCGCAGTCGGTGCTGCTGTTGGTAAAAACCCCATGTCCTTTGTGGTGCCGTGCCACCGTGTGATCGGCAAATCCGGCGCACTCACGGGTTATCACTGGGGCCTCACCCGCAAGAAGGCGATTCTGGGCTGGGAGGCCGGGCGTGTTGCCTCAGGCTGAGAGAATCTCAACAGAGGCTGGCGTTGAATTGGCATTCAACTTGTAAACAACAGGAACGCCGGTTTCGAGTTCGCGCTTCAGAATTTGCTCTGGCGTCAAGCCTTCAATGGTCATGATCAGAGAGCGCAATGAGTTGCCGTGGGCAGCCACCAACACGGTCTTGCCATCAAGCACATGTGGCTGAATTTTGTTGACGTAGTAGGGCAGGGAACGGGCAAGTGTATCTTTCAGGCTTTCACCGCCGGGGGGTGGCACGTCGTAGCTGCGACGCCAGATGTGAACCTGCTCTTCGCCCCATTTAACGCGGGCGTCATCCTTGTTGAGGCCCGTCAATTCGCCATAGTCCCGCTCGTTCAAGGCCTGGTCGCGGGTTTCTGGTAGTCCGGTCTGGCCCATTTCCTCGAGGATCAGTTTCAAAGTATTTTGCGCGCGCGACAGGGCTGAGGTGAAACAAATATCAAATTTCAAACCCTTGGCCTTCAAGCGCTGACCGGCGGCACGGGCTTCGCCCACACCTTTTTCCGTGAGGGCGGGGTCTTTCCAACCTGTGAACAGGTTTTTCAAGTTCCATTCTGATTGTCCATGACGGACGAGGACGAGTGTTCCAGTCATCTTATTTCAATCCCAATACATCTTGCATGTCATAAAGTCCGGGCTTTTGGTTTTTGGCCCAGATGGCGGAACGCACGGCACCTCTCGCAAACATCTCGCGGCTTTGGGCCTTGTGGGTCAATTCGATGCGCTCTGAGTCTGACGAGAACATGACAGTGTGATCACCGATGACGGCGCCGCCGCGCAAGGTGGCAAAACCAATGTCGCCGGGTTTGCGGGCACCAGTGTGACCATCGCGGGCACGCACGGATTTTGCCTGCAGGTTGACCTGACGGCCATCGGCAGCAGCCTTGCCCAACATCAATGCAGTGCCAGATGGTGCATCAATTTTATGCCTGTGGTGCATTTCCAGAACTTCGATGTCAAATTCGTCACCCAGAACGGCAGCGACTTTCTGCACGATGCCTTGGAGGATATTGATACCCAAACTGTAGTTGCCGGATTTTACAATGCGGGCGCGTTGGGCGGCCCAGGTAATGGTGGCCTCGCCAGCAGCGTCGATGCCTGTGGTGCCGATGACGTGGACTTTGCCATGTTCGGCTGTGTGCTTGACCAATTCCAAAGTGGCGGAGGGAACCGTGAAATCAATGATGCCGTCGATGATGGGCAGCAGGGTTGCAGCGTCATCGGTAATTTTGACGCCAAGATCAGCCACGCCAAACAGCGTGCCGTAATCCATGCCCACGTAAGCTGAACCTTTGGCTTCCAGACCGCCCGCCAGAACACAGCCCGGCGTGTCGTTGACAACGCGGGCCAACTCGCGGCCCATGCGGCCGCCTGCTCCGGCGATGGCGAGTTTCAGGATCATGGGGGGCTCTTAGCAACCTCAAACATAATTGCAAAGCGCCCAAATTCGGCCATAAGTCCAGTGTAGGATCAAATTCATGATTAAGACGGCGACCAAATATCTGGCCTTGTTTGTGGCCCTCACCATCCTCCTCCCCATCAGCATTGGTGGGGCGATGAGCTATGCGCGGGGCTGGCCCGAAAACTGGAAGGTAGCGTCTTGGGCGTCTTCGGGCATGTTGCCGGACGCTTCTGCCGTGCAACCTGCAACGGTCATGATTTTGTCGACGCGCACCGGGCGCTGGAAAAGCATTTTTGCTGAACACATGTCGATTGTCGTAAAGCCTGAAGGGGCGGCGACCTGGACACGCTATGATGTGGTGGGTTGGGGAAACCCTGTGCGCAAAAACGCCTATGCTGCCGATGCGCTGTGGTATGGCAATACACCGCGTGTGGTTCACCGGTGGGACGGTGTTGAAGCTGCCGGATTGATTCCCGCCATTGAAGCGTCAGTGCAAAAATATCCGTTCCAGAGTAGGGGCACATACACTGTGTGGCCCGGTCCCAACTCGAATACATTTGTGGCCTGGGTGGTTCGGCATACGCCGGGTTTTGACGCTGAGCTGCCACCTGTGGCGGTGGGCAAGGATTGGCTGGGGTCTGGTTTGTCAACAGCCTTGGCACCGAGCAAAACCGGCTGGACGGTTTCTATGGGCGGTTTTATTGGAGGAACCTTGGCGTGGGAAGAAGGCGCGGAGTTGCATCTTCTGGGCTCCACCATTGGGCTTGATGTCAATGATGTCGCGATCAAGCTTCCAGCGCTCGGCAAACTGGGTTTGCTTTAACGCGCGGGCTTCAAAGCCTGGTCTTCAATGCTGATGCGCCAAGCCAACATGGCGATATTGAGTGCGCCGTAGAGCATTGCAAACCAAGGCAAGCCAAAAGCCAGCGGCAGCACCGGCACTTCAAACAAGACGAGAAGATAGTTGGGATGGCGCACAAGTCTGTACGGACCTTTGGCCACCAAGGTTTCATTCGGCACAGTGAGAATGCGCGTGGTCCAGCGCGCGCCGAGCGTGGCCAATATCCAGATACGAAAGGCTTGCAACGCGATGTAGAGCAGCATGAAGGGCCAGATGATTGTAGCGTTCCAGCCAAACCACCACAGGCCCGCAAGCCATGACGCGTGCAACAGGACCATGACAGGATAATGAGATGCGCCATGCTCAACCGCACCTTTCGCAATGAGACCTGCCGTGTTGCGTTTGGCGATGACAAGTTCGCTGGCGCGCTGCAGTGTTACAAGCAGCAGTACTATCATGGCCGCAGTCACCGGTTACTCCACCAACGTCAAAAAACTGGCCGTAAAGCCAGGCCCCAGTGACCCCACAAATCGCCTGCCCTTGGACTTTTGCTTAAAAGCTTCCTGCAACACAAACAGCACTGTGGGTGCGGACATGTTGCCAAAGCCCGCCAAGACCTTTCGCTCATTCTCAAGCGTGCCGTCCTGCATTTCAAAAACAGTTTCCAGCGCATGCAACACCTTGGTGCCGCCGGGGTGAAAACTGAAGTGGCCAATGTCCATGACGTTCAATTCATTGCGGCTGAGAAACGCCTCTGCCGCAGGCCGCATGTCCTTCATCACCAGATCGGGAATACTGCGGGCAAATATTGCGCCAAGTCCCTCATCATCGACACGCCAACCCATGATGTTGATGGTGTCCTCCCACGTGTGCTGACCCATGAACTCAATGGC
>JANOPL010000045.1:0-12606 GCA_031421835.1 Hyphomicrobiales bacterium
CGCGACGGCTGATGAAATATTTGCTGAAGCCGGCATGATTGTGAAGGTGAAGGAGCCGCAGGCAGGTGAGCGGAAAATGCTGCGTGAGGGGCAGATTCTTTACACCTACCTGCATCTGGCACCGGACCCGGCGCAAACGAAAGACCTTGTCGCTTCGGGTGCGATTTGTATTGCTTATGAAACGGTGACGTCGGCACGGGGTGGTTTACCGTTGCTGGCACCCATGTCTCAGGTTGCCGGGCGTATGTCAGTCCAGTCTGGTGCGCATTCTCTTGAAAAAGCCCAAGGTGGCCGTGGCGTCTTGCTGGGCGGTGTGCCTGGTGTGGCCCCTGCCAAAGTGGTGATTCTGGGTGGTGGTGTTGTCGGCACCAATGCGGCGGCCATGGCTTTGGGCCTTGGCGCTGATGTGACCATCATTGAAAAATCGACTGATCGTATGGAAGAATTGGTGGCGCGCTTCGGCACGCAGTTGAAGACGATTTACTCCACCCAAGGTGCTGTTGAAGAAGAATGTGCGCAGGCTGATTTGGTGATCGGCGGAGTTTTGATCCCCGGTGCAGCTGCGCCCAAATTGGTCACAAGGAAAATGCTGGCGGACTGGAAGCCCGGCTCGGTTCTGGTTGACGTGGCGATTGACCAGGGTGGTTGTGCTGAAACGTCGAAGGCGACAACGCATGCTGAACCCACTTATGTGGTTGATGGCGTCATTCATTATTGTGTGGCGAATATGCCGGGTGGCGTGGCGCGAACCTCAACCTATGCGTTGAACAATGCAACATTGCCGTTTGGGTTGGCGATCATGAACAAGGGCTGGAAGAAGGCGCTGGCCGATGATGTGCATTTGCGCCATGGCCTCAATGTTGCCAATGGCAAGGTGACTTACAAAGCCGTGGCCGATGATTTGGGCTATGCCTATGTGGTGGCGGAAACGCTGGTCGGCTAAAATTCAGCGCACAAAAAAACCCCGGCTCATCACCGGGGTTTTTCATTGCAACGTTGTTGCGAGTTAGTATCGACCAGTGCCTGTGGCAGCAACCGGCGCTGCACCGTCACGTGTTGTCGATGGGAATGGGCTTCCGCCCTTGCGTTCGGGGCGCGGCTTCAATTTTGGCATTGGCAACAAACCTTCGCGCTGCAACTTCTTGCGCTGAGCCTTACGGGCGCGGCGAACGGCTTCTGCCTCTTCGCGGACACGCTTTTCCGATGGCTTTTCGAATGCTTCTTTCATGCGCAGTTCGCGGAAGAGACCTTCACGCTGCATCTTCTTTTTCATGAAGCGCAGGGCTTGCTCTACATTGTTGTCACGAACGATAATGCGCATTAGCTACCTTTATCAAAATGAGTTCCAGAAATGAGTTGCGCCGGACTTACGACCGGCGCTTCCTTTAGTCTTTCGAGCAGCCACCAGTACATCCGTGGCTGGCTGCTCAAGAAAGACCTATGTGTTAGCCAACGGCTTCCAGCTTGTCGGCAGACGACTTACCGGTGCGACGATCAGCGACCAGCTCGTAGCTGACCTTCTGACCTTCATTGAGGCCACGCATGCCAGCGCGTTCAACTGCCGAAATGTGAACGAACACATCTGGGCCGCCTGCTTCTGGCTGAATAAAACCGAAGCCCTTTTGGCTGTTGAACCACTTGACTGTACCTGTTGCCATATTTGTAATCCTTTAATCAGTGCATAGACATTTCAGCCGCCTTGCAACATGCAGGACGGCCAATCGACATTTTGGAAGTAAGGGAAAGGTCTAATACACTTATAAAGCGATATCGCAAGCCAGTCAGCCGAAACTCGATTTGTCGCATATGGGCGCTATTTGCGACAATTGCAAGTCTTGATTTGACGTTGGTCGCTTGCACGAGAAGGTTGAGTTTTGTCGGGACGTGCGCCACTTGATGTAAGATTTGTGCATTTAGTCCCTCTCCCGCCCTTCGGGCACCCTCTCCCGTCAGAAGACGGGCGAGGGCTAGTTTATCAGCCTTCTCCCGTTACTTTTATCGGGAGAAGGCTGACTTAATTTACATCCCGGCCTTCTTCTCCATATAGTAGTTCGCCTTCTTACCATAGATCAGTGCACGGAGCATCTTTCTCGCGCCTTCAGATTTGCGGATGGGGTCGAGCACCATGTGTGTGAGATCATGCAAGGCGACTTTTGCTGCGTCCAGAATTGGGGCCTGGCCCGGGGGGGTTTGGGGGAGGCCCAAGTGTCGTAGTGTGCCGTTCATCAGGCGGATTTTGTTGAGGCGGTTTACGGTTGGCGTCTTCCAGGTCATGGCCATGGAGATTGAATAGCTGTCGCCTGTCGAGACCCAGTGCGGCACCATGTAGGGCATGTGGACGGCGTCGCCGGGCTTCAGCGTATGCAGAGTGGCTCTCGTTTCGAACCAGTCTTCGTAGGGTTGATTGCGGTGACGTGAGGGTGAAAGTTCCATGTCTTCTTCTGACACCAGTTGGCAATCGGTGTTGTCGAAGGTGCGGACAAATTTATCGCCGTGGAGTTGGATCAGAATGTTTTCTTCCGCGTCCTGATGAAACGGCGTTGTGGCTTTGGCCGACGACACGAAAATGAAGCCTTCGATGTCGCTGTAGTCATTGGCTGACAAACCTGCGGCGATGTTGGCTTCGCGCACGAACTGTTCGAGAACGGCTTTATACGCCTGGTCTTTTTCAACGCGCTTGATGACCATCCAGGCATTTGCGGTTTCGATGGATTTGATCACCTCTTCCGGGGCCATGTCGATTTTTGGCACATCCTCAGGCTTTACGCTGATCGCGACTTTGCCGGAATTATACTCGATATGATCGCGCGGCATGGACTTCGCCAAGGATACAAGGCGTGGCAGTGTGAACAACGGATTGCCCACCAGATGATGCTTTAATGTAAAAGCTTCCTTGAGAAATTTTTGCGAGGCGATTGAGGGATCGAGAGTGATGATGCTCATGATATCTTGCGTCCTGTTATTCGCGCCACGTGGCGTTTGATTATGGGTTTGATTGCAGCTTTTGTGCCAAGCCAGAGGCTCAAGATTTGGAACACCGCTGTGGGTGTGGAGGGGCCCGCGAGCAGCGCATCAACACATTCAATGCGGTCACGCCAGATGCGGTCAATCATCGGGTGATCGGGAATGGCGTTACTGTCGGCGCGGATCATGGTCTTGTCGGCGAAGAGGGCTGCTGTCGCATCAAGGATGATCAAAACGCCAGGTGAATATTTGGCGTAGGCTTGTGCGTGAGCGATTTTGCCCAAGGTGGCTTCACCGTCATCGGTCAATGCGAACAATGATGCGATGGGTTCATCATTGAAGTTGATTTGCCAGAACTTCAGGCGCCCTGCCCCGTGCATCGCTTCAAGGCCAGCGTGCAAGGCTTTGGTGGCTTGGGGCGAATTGCCAATGGCGGTGCCGCGCTTGCCTTTCCAGCTTTCCACTTCGAGTTTGAGGAAAGCTTGTGTGAAAGGGGCAAGTTCGCCGTTTTGTTGCAGCTCGATTGATTCGAGTTTGCCTTGTTCGCCCAGGCGCGCGCGCAGTCGTTTCAGTTCCTTGCGGCGCTTTTGATCGAAGTTGGTTTGTATCCAGTCTTCGAAAGTGCCCGTGAGATTGAGCGCAGCGCGCCTCCAACGGTTTATGATTTTTGCATGGGTTGCCGCGCGCATCAGACTGTCCGTGGTCGGATGATCGACGGGGAGATCGCGAAACAACATGGGGGATTCAGTTGCGTCAATCAGGGCCAATGCATCTTGCGGGTCTGGTTGGCGAGCGCTGATGGGAATGCCTGCGGGGCTTAACGCGGTGACCCAGGTATCAACATGGGGAATGGGCCATGACTTGGCTTGTATCACCGTAGACAAGCGGGCCATACCCTGCCCGGGCACGCGCAACATTTCGCCGCCGGGCAAATGTGCCGATATGGCACGAATCCAGTCGGGGTGGGTGAAGGTGTTGGGGCAGCGCATCGTCATGATGATCGCGCTGCAACTAGCATGCAAGGTTGCAGCAAAAATCAAAGGCCACGAGATGATCGCGGCCTTTCGGTCGTAAGATTGGTTCTATGCTTAACGCTTGATTAAGCGTCGGCCTTCACGGACATGACCTGACGGCCCTTGTACATGCCTGTCTTCAGGTCAACGTGGTGGGGACGGCGCAATTCACCCGAAGACTTGTCTTCAATCCAGGTGACAGTTTGCATTTTCTGGCCCGAGCGGCGCATGCCTATGCGGCTACGGGTCATTTTCTTGCGTGGAACAGCCATTTTAAACCTCTGAAATCATTGAATATTACCGATACGGCAGAATCCACCGGGCAATCGTTGTCGGGCTTATAGCTATCCTTTGAGCCTGAGACAAGTGAGATAAGGGCCCATCAGCCTGGCGCGGATCTGGATGCGGTCGGCGATGCGGCGAACCCCTTTCGAGGGTTTTCCAGCTTTGCGCTTGATGGGGTTGGGCAAAACTGCAGCCAGCAACGCGGCTTCACGGCGTGTGAGTTTGGCGGCTGATTTTTTGAAGTGGTGTTGTGCCGCAGCTTCAGCGCCATAAACGCCCGGCGCCCATTCGACGATGTTGAGATAGACTTCCATCATCCGGCGTTTGGACCAGATGCCGTCCATCCAGAGGGCGACGGGGAGTTCGAGGCCTTTGCGAACGAGGCTGCGACCGTCCCAGAGGAACAGGTTCTTGGCGGTCTGCATGGATATGGTGGAAGCGCCGCGAACGGGGCCTTCGTCATCGTCGAAAACGTCGTCGATAACACCTTGCATCTCGGTCCAGTCGACACCGTAATGGTTACAGAAGCGGGCGTCTTCGGAGGAAAGAACAGAGGCTGCGAGATAAGGCGACATGTCGTCAATGCTGACCCAGTCTTTGGTTATGCCGTTACCGGAGAGGGTGCGGAACAGCATGAGGTTTGAAACGGGTGGGGGAATAATGGTGTAAATAAGGGTGAGCACAAAGGGGGCAAGGATGAGCCCCGCGACAAGTTTCAACCCGCGCCTTGGCCAGAGGCCCAGCGCTTTCCAGCGGGATTTCGCATTCAGGGCCATTGTTGTCGCGCAGAGTATTCTTGGGCTAAGGGTGTGCTTTCGAATTGGGGTATATGCCATTGAATAGCGTTTCGCCGCAAGAATTTGAGTTACGCTTAAAGCAGACAGCGACTGCTGTTAACGGGCTTCTGGACGGCTTGTTGCCTGATATGCCAGGCAGCCGATTGCGTGACGCCATGCGCTATGCGGTTCTGGGACAGGGTAAACGCTTGCGGCCATTTTTGGTGATGGAGTCCGCTGGTTTGTTTGATGTGGAACCTGCATGCGCTTTACGGGTGGGGGCGGCGCTAGAGGCGCTGCATTGTTATTCTCTCGTGCATGATGACTTGCCTGCCATGGACAATGACGACTTGCGGCGCGGGCAACCGACGGCGCACCGGAAGTTTGACGAAGCAACAGCAATTTTGGCGGGTGATGGCTTGTTGACGTTTGCGTTTGAAGTGTTGAGCGACGTGGCCACGCACCCTTCGGCTGAGGTGCGGGTGCGACTGGTTTCAGCCTTGGCTCGGGCGGCGGGGGAAGCTGGCATGGTGGGCGGGCAAATGCTTGATATTGAAGCGGAGACCTCGGGATTTGCCGATTATGCCGCGATTGCACGCATGCAGGCAGGAAAAACGGGTGCACTGTTTCGCTTTGCCTGCGAAGCCGGGGCATTGTTATCTGAGGCTGATGCCGCTCCACTTCGTCAGTATGCGGATGGTATCGGATTGGCATTCCAAATTGCTGATGATATTCTGGATGTGGAGTCGTCAGCAGAGGCTTTGGGCAAGGCCACGCAAAAGGACAGCGGCAAGGGCAAGTCAACGTTTGTGGATTTGTTGGGGCTGGATGGGGCCAAGCTTGAAGCGCAAAAATTGGTGGAGCAGGCCTGCGCGGCGTTGTCAATTTATGGTGGGAAAGCTGACATGCTGAAAGCGACGGCGCAGTTTATCATCGCGCGCCGGAAATGATTTTCAAGGCGCGCGCGCGATGATCAACGTCATAAACCCAGCCGCGCCGTGCCACATAAAGCCATTGCAGTTTGTCCGAATGCGAAACATCTTCCGGTGTTACGGCCAAAAGTTCATCGCCGCTTTGAATGTCCAAGCCATTGCGAAGGATGACCAACGCGGGGTCAATGCCCTCGCGAACCGCCGCTTTGACCAAGCCATATTGAATGAAGCCGGAGCAAATGAACTGCGGCGGCAGCCATTTGAGAATGCGCTTGCGCGTGCGTTCCACCGCTGTTTGCATCGCCTCGTCCGAACCTTTACGTATTTTGGCGTAACCCAAACGTGCACCGAAAAGAATCGATAGCGTGAGCCTGACGATAATGCCGTAATCATATTCAGCTTGCACATGATCGAGCATCAAACCGCGGGCACGTTTGAAAAATGCCGGTCCCAGTGTCGGATTCTTGAAGCGCAGAATTGCAATTTCAGCAGAAGGTTTTTTGCCACCAATGTAGTGTTGCAGGTTGGCAAGGCCCACGCCATTACCCGTGCTTTCGAGAAGGAATGTGTTGTCATAACCTTCGGCAGGTTCGCTGACGAGAAAGACAAGTGCCGCATGGCTGAAGGACGAGCCGGTGGCTTTGCGGATGAGCCAACTGGTGAAGGTGGGGCTACGCGACAGAATAATATCGCCCTTGCGCAGGTGTTTGTCGGCGGTATTGAGGAACTGTGAAACGGTGTAGGGGGACTGGTCGGCGGTCATTCAGTGTTTTTTCTCAACCTCCATTGCCCCACCGGGTTTTGACGTAATCTTCAACGATGCTTTGGAACTGGCCGCTCAGGTTTTCGCCGCGCAGAGTTTTTACTTTTTTGCCGTCGATGTAAACCGGGGCTGTTGGCAGCTCTCCCGTGCCCGGCAGAGAAATGCCGATGTCGGCATGTTTCGATTCGCCAGGTCCGTTGACGATGCAGCCCATGACCGCGAGGGAGAGGTTTTCAAAACCGGGATATTGCGTTTTCCATTCGGGCAAGCGGTGGCGGACGTAGCTTTGAATGTCCTGAGCCAGTTCCTGGAATGTGGTCGAAGTGGTACGGCCGCAACCGGGGCACGCAATGACCATGGGGGCGAAGGCGCGCAGGCCCATGGTTTGCAATATTTCTTGTGCAACGATGACTTCCCTGGTGCGGTCGCCACCGGGCTCGGGTGTCAATGAAATGCGAATGGTGTCGCCAATGCCTTCCTGCAACAATACAGCCAAGGCGGCGGTGGAGGCGACGATGCCTTTTGAACCCATGCCAGCTTCCGTCAACCCAAGATGCAAAGCATAGTCACTGCGCCCCGCCAACATGCGATAGACGGCGATCAAGTCTTGCACTTCAGAACATTTGGCGGAGAGTATGATTTTATTTCTGTTCATACCCAACTCTTCAGCACGGGTAGCGGAGTTCAATGCAGATTGCACAATGGTTTCGTGCATGATGGCGCGGGACGACAGTGGATTGGCTGACTTTGAATTCTCATCCATCAATCGCGTCAACATCGCCTGATCAAGCGACCCCCAGTTGACACCGATGCGCACGGGCTTTTCATGGGTGTTGGCAATATCGATCATCTGGGCATAGTTGCGGTCCTGCTTTTGGCCAAAGCCGACGTTGCCGGGGTTGATGCGATACTTGTCGAGGGACTTGGCGCAGTCAGGGAATTGTTCGAGCAGCACGTGGCCGTTGTAGTGAAAGTCGCCCACCAAGGGGGCCGTGACATTCATGGCCAACAGCTTTTCCTTGATGGCGGGAATGGCGGCGGCGGCCTCTTCCTTGTCCACCGTAACACGCACCAGTTCAGACCCTGCTCTTGCCAATTCTGCAACCTGTTTCACCGTGCCTTGAATATCAGCGGTGTCTGTGTTGGTCATCGACTGCACGGCGACGGGAGCCCCTCCCCCCACCATCAAATTGGCCACACGAACACCCACCGATTGGCGTCTGGTGTTCACAGCGGAAAATGTCATGCTTGGCTCCTGTGCAATACACCTAGATGCGCATTTGGGCGCGTTACGTCAAGCAGGAGGCTTTTATGACCGGCAGTGCCAAGGCAATCAAACACGTCGATAATGATCGGGTGACAGTGTGGGAGTATCGCTTTGCGCCGGGCGACAACACGGGCTGGCACCGCCATGGTCATGATTATGTAGTCGTGCCGTTGATGGACGGCGCACTGAAACTGGTCACCAAGGATGGCTCAACAATTGTTGAGATGAAAAAAGGTGCGCCATACTTTCGCAATGAAGGGGTGGAGCATGACGTTATCAATGCTTCTGAGGGCGAGTATGCATTTATTGAGATTGAGTTGAAGTGAGTTGGTGACGGGTGGTTTTTCAATTGCGTATTTCCAAATCCATTCTGTGATTGTCATCACCGGACTTGTTCCGGTGATCCATTGTGCTTCGAGATTGGAGCGTCAACCCTGCGCTTTGCGCAGGTTGCTTGTGCCGTCACTGCAAGTGCCGTGGATTGCCGGAACAAGTCCGGCAATGACAGCCGCGTAAAACTGAAATGGTAGTTTGATGCAAAAATACTTATTGGTTCTCAATGCCGGATCGTCGTCGCTGAAGTTTGCTGCATTTGATGCCTCGACCCTCGCTGAGATTTTGCGGGGGCAGATCAGTGGTATGGGCCTTGCGCCCCGACTGGAAGCTGATGGCGAAGTACGGGTGCTGGCCGCCGACACCGGTTTTGCGGAAGGGCTGGCACTACTGATGCAGTGGCTTGCGCATAAAGGCTTGAACCCGGATTCCCTGGCTGGCATCGGGCACCGCGTTGTTCATGGGGGTACGCAGTATGTGCAACCGACTTTGGTTGACGACGCAACCTTGACGGAGCTTGAAAAACTTCGAGCGTTAGCACCGCTGCATTTGCCGTTTGGGCTTTCGGTGTTGCGCGTCACGCTGAAGATGCATCCGCTGCTTCGACATGTTGCTTGTTTTGATACGGCCTTTCATGCGACGCAACCGGAACTCGCAACACGACTGCCGTTGCCACGCGCATATTTCGACAAGGGCTACCGTCGTTATGGCTTTCATGGGTTGAACTACGAACATGTGGTTGAAGTGCTCCGCTCACAGGGCTTGCCACGTCGTCTGATCGCGGCGCATTTAGGTTCCGGTGCCTCCATGTGCGCCATTCTCGATGGAAAAAGTGTTGCCACCACCATGGGCTTTTCAACAGCAGATGGTTTGGTGATGGGCACGCGTACAGGCTCCATTGACCCCGGCGTGTTGGTGGCGCTCCTCCGTGATGAAAAATTATCACTCGATGCGTTGGAAGATCTGCTCTACCGCAAAAGCGGTTTACTGGGTCTCTCCGGCATCAGTCCGGATATGCGGGTGTTATTGGCAAGCGAAAAGCTGGAAGCCAAAGAAGCTGTCGACTATTATTGTTATTCTGCGGCGCGCCATGCCGCGTCCTTGGTGACGGCACTGAATGGTGTCGATGCGATTGTGTTTACCGGTGGCGTGGGTGAAAACGCAGCTGCGGTGCGCGACAACATATTGAAGCACTTGCAATGGCTCAACATTGCAGCGGTGCACGTGGTGCCCGCAAATGAGGAACGCACCATGGCGCGGCATGTCAAGTCATTGCTGTGACATGAAAAGCAGCAAAGCTGCCGTATCAACAATGTCGTCAACCGTAGCACCGCGCGACAGGTCTGACACAGGTGCTGCAAAACCTTGCAATATCGGCCCAATGGCTTGGGCGCCGCCCAGGTATTGCGTGAGTTTATATGCGATGTTGCCGGCATCCAGATCGGGAAACACCAACACGTTGGCGCGACCTGCGACCTCACTTGGGTGTTTGACTTTTCGAGCAGCGACAGATTCAGAAAGCGCGGCGTCGCCTTGTAATTCGCCGTCGATTTTAATGTGAGGGGCGCGATTGCGCACAAGGTTGAGGGCGTCGATCACTTTCGTGGCGTCGGCATGGTCGCCGCTGCCTTTTGTGGAAAAAGACAGCAATGCGATGCGCGGCTCTTCACCCAACACGCGCGCGGCACTGATTGAAGATGCAATGGCGATGTCGGCAAGTTGCGCGGCGTTGGGTTGAATGTTCACGGCACAGTCGGCAAAGATCAAACGGCGGTCCGGCCATTGCATGAGGAAGAAGCTGGAAGGTGTGTGGATATTATTTGCGAGGCCGATTGTCATCAAGGCCGCTTCGATGACGCGCGACGTTGGATTGGCGGCGCCTGCCAACATGGCCTGAGCCTCGCCAGTGGCGACCATGGTGCCAGCACGATACAGCGGTTTCTTCAACAGGCGCTCCGCTAGGGCCTCGGTCATTTTTTCGCGGCGGGACAACACCAGTGCAATGTC
This sequence comes from Hyphomicrobiales bacterium, assembly GCA_031421835.1. Taxonomy (GTDB): domain Bacteria; phylum Pseudomonadota; class Alphaproteobacteria; order Rhizobiales; family Aestuariivirgaceae; genus Aestuariivirga. Next base: position 10,341 of record JANOPL010000045.1, read on the forward strand.
GTCGGCTTGTGGTTCGGGGACCGTTTCGTTTCCGAATAAAATCACATCGGCCAATTGCAACTTTTTGAGCTCGGCTGCCGCTGCAACAATGCGCGGGTCGTCACCCTCCGGCATGATGAGGCGCAGGTTTTTGCCAGTTATATTTGCCTTGGCGCGGTCGATCACAGACACGGATTTAGCTCCAGAATGAGTGGGAAAAGCGTAGCCGCTAAAATGAATTGCGTCCAAAGATTCCCCATTGTTGCCGTGCCATGGCCACATTCGGGGTTGAAGAATATTTCGTTGAGTTACTTTTTTGCCACTGGGACGGCACTCCTTGTGGAAGGTATTTAATGGCCAAACCCGGTTTGTGCGTGTCTGCGTTGGTACTGTTGTTGTCGACGGTGGCGCATGGTCATGCCGCATCTGTCGATGTGAACAGCCGAAGCATCGGGCTGGTTGCTGGCGATGATGCGTGGCTGCCCCGCATTGTGATGATGGGGCGCGAGCTTAACAACGAACAGGGTTTGCGGGTGTTGCCGATTGCATCAGCAGGTTGCATGCAAAGTGCGGCGGATGTAATGCGGCTTGATCATGTGGATGTGTCGTTGCTGACGACCGACTGCGTGGCCTATGCGGAGCAGCAAGGCATCCTTCCAAAGGCCGTTGAAAAACTGGCATATCTGGCGCGGGTCGAAGCTTTGCCGATTGTGTTGGTTACGCGCAAGGACATCAAAACGTTGACCGCGCTTGCGGGCAAACGCATCGCCACGGGACCCGCTGACAGTGCGACATTCGCCACCGGTGAGTTGGTGTTGGGTGGCATGGGTTTGCCGTTCAAGCGGGTGGCCAAATCAGGCGCACTTGCGGTGTCGGCGCTGCAAGCAGGCGATGCGGATGCTGCCTTGCTGTTGGGTTTGGAACATCTTCCCGCTTCGTTTGATGCACAGAAGTTTCACGTCTTGGGTTTAACTGCACCTGCAACCTTGACCGATGTTTATTCACCGATCCTGCTGGAGCCTGCACAACTGAGAGGTCTCGGTGGGGATCAAAGTTTTGAAACCATATCTGTTGCGTTGACGCTCGTCACACCACGAAAGCCACGTAGTGCCGTTCAGGCCAACCGCCTCAAACTGTTCTCGCAGATTTATTTCCAGAATCAAATGGCGCTGGGCAATGCGCCGCAACTTTCAACCAATATCGCGGGTTGGCAGCGGCATTCCGCGTCGGCAACGGCATTGCAAGCCCTCGAAATTCCAACCGACACACTTCAGCAAGGAGATGGACCATGACTGCACAACCTGCAAAGCGTTTAGACGATGAACCTGAAGGTGAAGGTGAAGAAGGCGGTGCTGCAAAGAATGATCCCACCTGGTTTTCCGGCACTTATGGCGAGGCCACGCCCGAGGATCTGGCTGAGCGTTATGCGCAAGCCAACCCTGCTGTGGCTCCGATCACCGTGGGTCAATCGGCAGCGTATGCAGCCTATCAGAAACGACTGGAAGAACGCTTTGGGTTGGCACAACGCCTGGCTGACCCCGAAGCTTTTGCGCGCCGCGCAGGGCCGCAACCTATACCGCAGTTTCCACAACGCCCCTACCATGCCTATGCTGCGCCTCCGACGGCACCCCAGCCCAAACTGTTCTTGGGCGTAAGGCCTGCCACGATGGCCATTCTCACGCTCACAGCCTGTGCATTGGGAGGGGCTGGCGGTTATGGCATTGCCAATCCCCAACATACGAAAGCACTGGCAGCATCGCTTTGGTTTACGCCCACCGTGACGTTTCAGGAGACGGTCATTCCGAAGAAAACGATGCTTACCGCCAAGCTGGAGGTGAAAGATATCGAGGGTGCTGTGAATTCACCCATTGCCCTTGATATTGCAGCCACCCCTGCGAACGCTGAAACACCAGTGGCGCTTCGCATTTCAGGTTTGCCGGATGCAGCTTACCTCACCAAGGGTACGCAAATTGCCGAGGGCGAATGGATGTTGAAGGCAGAAGATCTGGCAAAAGCCGCGTTGGTGGTGCCGCATACAACGGCCCCCCAGATTTCGCTGGAAGTTGCAGCACTGGAAGCCGCCACGGGTCTTCCGGCAGCGCCCTCGCAAGCCATGAATGTGACGCTCGATATGGCGGCGGTTCCGGTGCCGGGTGTGCCGCAGCCTAAAATCGACGAGGTGCGGGTTGTACCTGCCACAGCTGAAGCCAACCAGGGTTTCAACAAAACCCAGTTGCCGCCGGCCGTTCCTCTGCCACTGGAAAGCCTGAACCCCGAAGTGCGAAAC
>JANOPL010000046.1:0-16141 GCA_031421835.1 Hyphomicrobiales bacterium
CACCGATGCCTGGGTGTCCATGCACGACAAGGACGGTGAGAACCGTCACAACATCCTGGCGACGTATCAAGTCAATGAAAAACTGATGAATCGCGCAAAGTCTGACGCCATTTTCATGCATTGCCTTCCCGCTCACCGCAATGAGGAAGTGACAGACGCTGTGTTCGACGGGCCGCAATCTGTCGTACTCGATGAAGCCGAAAACCGCATGCATATTCAGAAGGCGATCTTGCTGCATTGCCTTGGAGGCAATTGATGTCGGCCGACGATATCGTTCTGCCTTTTGAAGTGAAACCGCTGGGAATCCGTGGTCGTGTTGTGCGTCTTGGTCCGGTGATTGATGATATTCTGTCGCGTCATGATTATCCGGAAACGGTGTCGGCTCTGTTGGCGCAGTCGGTTGCACTGGCGGCATTGCTGGGGTCAACGTTGAAGTTTGACGGCAAATTTATTCTGCAAACCAAAACCGATGGTCCGGTCAATATGCTGGTCGCGGATTTTGTGTCGCCCAACGGCATTCGCGGCGTGGCCCGCTTCAACAAGCAAGCTGTTGGAGATGCGGGACGCTTGGCATCCGAGTCGGAATTGATGGGCGAGGGCTATTTGGCCATGACGGTGGATCAGGGCCAGGACATGGAACGTTACCAGGGCATCGTGCCTTTGGGTGCTGGCACACTGGCCGATGCGGCGCATACTTATTTTGCGCAATCAGAACAAATCCCCACGCGGCTGCATTTGTTTGCAGGTCCCGTCATGCAAAAGGGCGAGAAACAAACCCACTGGCGGGCGGGTGCCATTCTCATTCAACACTTGCCGCGCGAAGGTGGAATTACGCCCGTGGCGTTTTCCTCTGGAGATGTGCCGGAGGGCAGCGAATATGAAGTCGTTGAAGATGATGATTGGGTGAAGGCGCGGCTTCTGCTTGATACTGTCGAAAGCCATGAGCTGTTGGACCCGACCTTGTCGAGTGAAGATTTGCTCTACAGGCTTTATCACGAAGATGGTGTCACGGTTTACCCTGCTTCGCATTTGGCGAGACACTGTACCTGTTCACGTGAAACCGTTGAAACCATGATCAAAGGTTTTTCTGCAGATGATCGCGCCGCCATGGTTGAAGACGACGCGATCAAAGTGGTGTGTGAGTTTTGCTCGACACCTTATGTGTTCAAACCTTCTGAATTTGCTTGAGTGACTGCTGCATTGGCGTCCACAGTTTGTCGGTTGTGACAACGGTTTTGCCGACCGGAAACAGTGACGCCACCGCAAGCTTCACATGTTGCCAGGCGAAGGGAATGCCGATGATGGTCACGGCATAGGCAATTGCGGCACCGATGTGCATCAACGCCAACCACCAGCCCGCAAGAACAAACCAGACCACATTGCCGAGCAGGCCCAGACCGCCAGTTCCTAAATCTTCGCGGCCATAAAGCTTGTCGCGCGCCACGATGTCATAGCCAAAAGGCCAGAATGAAAACCGTGCCAGCATGAAGCACGACCTTGCCCATGGCAGGCCGATGATTGTGATGGCCATGATGACGCCAGCCAGAACCCAGGCCAAACCAGCAATCACGCCACCGGTGATGAACCAAAGCACGTTCAGAACAAAAAGAATGAGTTGCATGATCGAACCCTCCGATGCCGTTTAGATGGGGAGGGTGGGGTGGGGATTCAAGTCGGCCCTCACCTGCCGCTTTGCGGCGTCCTCTCCCCTAAACGGGGGTGGTGAGGTGCCTTTCACTTCTCCCGCTTGCGGGAGAAGGTGGCGAGCGCAGCGAGACGGATGAGGGGAAGCGTCAACAACACTTCTCCGCCAGCCGCCTTAGAAACACTTCGCATTTTCGAATCTCCGACACGGCGATGAATTCATCGGGCTTGTGCGCCTGTTCAATTGATCCTGGGCCGCACACAACTGCAGGTATGCCAGCCTGCTGGAACAGGCCCGCCTCGGTGCAGTAGGATACCGTGTGCGTGGAATTCGTGTGGCTGCAGTGCAGCGCCAATTGTTCCGCAGCCGAATCTTTTTCCGCCGCCAGACCCGGCACAGAGTTGGCTTTCGCCACAACAATGCCAGCGGTTGGCGCAATCGCCTTCATGGCGGGTTCGAGTTTTTGCGCAACGGCGTTCACACGATCAGGAGCGTAGTCCTCGTCAAAGCCCGGCAGCAGCCGCGTTTCCCAATTGAAGGAACAGGTCTTGGGAATAATATTGTTGGCGGTACCGCCTGATATGATGCCGATGTGCACCGTGGAATACGGTGGATCGTATCTGCCCGACGGATCGCCCATCTCGATCAGGTCCCGGCGGATGCTGTTGATCTCGTGAATGATCTCGCCCGCCACCATGATGGCGTTCACACCCTGATCGGTATGAGCGGAGTGACCCTCAAAACCCGTGACCTCGGTTGAAAAGCGAACAGCACTTTTGTGACCATTTACCACTTGCATCGATGTTGGCTCGCCAATGATGGCGGCACTGGGTTTCTTGTCGCTGTGTTTCAAATAATCGACAAGTGGCCGCACACCTTTGCAGCCCACTTCTTCATCGCAAGAAAAAGCAAGGTGAAGCGGTATGCGCAAATTCAGTTTCAAAAATTCCGGTACCAAAGCCAATACAACCGCGATGAAGGCTTTCATGTCTGCGGTTCCGCGACCAAACAGATGTTTGTCACGCTCAATCATGGTGAAAGGATCAGAAGTCCAATCTTGGCCGTCGACGGGAACAACGTCTGTATGGCCTGACAAAACGATGCCCCCCGCAATGTCCGGCCCGATGGTGGCAAAGAGATTTGTCTTGCTGCCTGTTTCATAATCAACACGCATGTGGGGCACGCTGAATTGATCGAGATAGTTTTCAATCCACGCAATCAACGGAATGTTGCTGTTGCGGCTGGTGGTGTCAAAGCTGATGAGTTTTGCCAGTATCTGTTCTGAGGTCATGGTCAATTGAGGCTGTGCCTGTCGTGTGGGCTGTCGAGTGAGAAAGCGGGGATCACCACATCAAACTGGCGTCCCAAAGACGAGATCATGCCGTAACTTCCCACCATCATGCCGGATGGTGTGGTCAACGGGCAGCCCGAGGTATATTCAAAGCGTTGGCCCGGCAGCAGGGTCGGTTGCTCGCCTACCACGCCATCGCCGCGGACGTCCTGCCTGCGGCCCAATCCGTCGGTGATGATCCAATGGCGGGTCAAAAGAGTCACCGTTTCCGCCCCCAGATTTTCGACGCCAATGGTGTAGGCCCAGACAAATTTCTGGTTGTCGGGCTCAGATTGATGTTCCAGAAACGCCGGGACGACGGTGATGCGGATATGTTCTGTGACGGCTTGGTACATGCCGCCAATCTAATGCTTCCTCCGCAGTTTTCCACTCCCATCTTTCAAGACTTGCAGTCACATCAGACTTTGCCCAAAAGGGCCATCATGACCAAGTCTCCACAAGGCATTTTACCTGCCTCAGCCATTGAACGCCTGTGCGCGACGCATGTGATCCGTTTGGATCGTCCGGTGGATGACGATCAGATTCAACCCGCCAGTCTGGACTTGCGGCTGGGCGTGAAAGCCTATCGCGTGCGCGCCTCTTTTCTGCCGGGGCTCAGGTTTACGGTTGCTGAAAAACTGAAAGACATCTCCCTCCACGAAATTGACCTCAGCGAGGGTGCGGTGTTGGAAACCGGTTGTGTTTACATCGTTCCCCTCATGGAAAGCTTGACCCTGCCGCCGGGGCTGTCTGCGGCGGCCAATCCCAAAAGCTCGACGGGTCGCCTTGATATTTTCACGCGCGTCATTGCCGACCATGCCCAAGAATTTGACAAGGTGCCTGAAGCTTATGATGGGCCGCTTTATGCCGAAATTTCCCCGCGCACCTTTCCGATCTTGGCACGGCAGGGTTCGCGTCTGTCGCAAATCCGGTTTCGCGCCGGTGCTCCGTCTGCAAGTGATGCGCTGATCCACGCACTTCACGCGAAAGAGCCATTGATCACATCCGGCGACGTCAATATCGATGGCGGCCTGGCTTTGAGTGTGGATCTGATGGCGATGCAAAAGGATGCCCCTGTGGGCTTTCGTGCCAAGCGCCATTCGGCTCTGGTCGATGTGGACAAGAAGGGCGCCTTGGAAGTTCTGGATTATTGGGAACCGATCTGGCGGCAAGGTTCGTTGATTTTGGACCCGGATCAATTCTACATCCTGGCCTCAAAAGAAGCGGTGCGCGTGCCACCCACTCATGCGGCTGAAATGGTGCCGTTCAACCCGCTCGTGGGTGAGTTCCGCGTTCACTATGCCGGCTTTTTTGATCCGGGCTTTGGGCACTCATCGGGCCAAGGCGAGGGCGCACGGGGCGTGCTCGAAGTGCGCTCGCATGAGGTGCCGTTCATCTTGGAGGATGGCCAGATCATTGGACGGCTGGTCTATGAACCACTCACCGAAACGCCAGACCGCGTCTATGGACAAGTGGGGTCCAACTATCAGAAACAGGGCTTGAAGTTATCAAAACACTTCAAGCCCTTTATTGGCGGTTCTAAGTAGTTACTTCGGTACGGAGACTGCGTTGGTGACGTGGATGACACCATTGGACTGCATCACATCCGCGATTGTGACTTTTGCTGCGTTGCCGCTTTCGTCAATCAGGTAAACGCCTGACTTCTTCACTTGTACGGTCAGGGCATCGCCCGACAGTGTTTTCAGGTTGATGCGCTTGCCATTTGCCGACATGCCAACGATATCAGCAGACGTGATTTTGCCCGCTACAACATGTGCCGTCAAAATCTTGGTCAAGGTCGCCTTGTTTTCCGGCTTCAGCAGGGTTTCAACGGTACCAGCAGGAAGCTTGCCGAACGCGTCATTGGTGGGGGCAAAAACAGTAAACGGGCCAGGACCCATCAAGGCCTCGACCAAACCCGCTGCTTGGACCGCGGCCACAAGGGTGGTGTGGTCTTTAGAATTCAAGGCATTTTCGACAATGTTCTTGGCTTCAAGCATATCGGCGCCACCAACTTGCGGGTTTGCCGCAAGTGTAGCTGTTGAAAAGCCCAATAATGCGGTGGCAGCGAGTGCTGCACGCAGCGAAGGTGATATGGTCATGGTGAGTGTTCCCGAAATGACGCCAACCCCGTGTTAGCGGTGCACCTTAAACGTTGTGGTGACACGAACAGGATGATTAACGTTCAGACAGAATTTATCACAACTCTGTGAAGTGGCACTCTTGACCTGTTATCATTTTCACGTTCAAGTGCGCTTGCGCGGGCGTAGTTCAATGGCAGAACGGCAGCTTCCCAAGCTGCATACGAGGGTTCGATTCCCTTCGCCCGCTCCAGTATCTTGAAGCGATTACAGCTGGTTGCCGGTCTACCGTTGAACTCGCGTTCCCCACGTTCCTCATGACGTTCCCTATTCGCGTTCTAGCTTCGTACGATGGGCCAAGCGCTGTGTTGCAACTGTCCGACTTTTGCCGATAGCACCGCGCGAATAGCGGGCAGTCGTTGAGGCTTGGGTGTGACCAACGGCCCCACGGATGATGTCGAGATCAACACCTGCATCTTCTGCTTCGGTAATAGCTCCTGCACGCGCATCCATGTTCCAGACACTGTCCGGAATTCCGGCCTTGCGAGCAACAGCACGCCACTCACGGGCATAACCATGGGCTGCGTAAGGCAGACCGCTATTCTCATCGATGATGACCGGGCCAACCCTCTGATCAACAGGTACTTGCTGCAACAGGCTAAGGGTCAGAGGACAGAGTTTTACGTCGTGCGAGACCATCGCACCTGTCTTCGTCGTGACCTTTGAAATCACAAAGTCTGCGCCGAGATCGGACCACGTCAAACCGTTGACCCAGCGGCGGTCATTCAGAATGATGCCACTGGCTTCACTTTCAGCAATTGGTTCCCATTCGCCAATCACATCCTTCTGCCGCATGCCGGTCTCGAATTGCAGCGCTGTGCCAAGAGCCAAAGAACGTCGATTTGATTTGATCGCTCCGGCAATGAAGGTTTGGACATGACCGAAGTTCAAAACAGTTCTTCGCCGTGGTGCGGCTTTGAACTGCGCTTGCTCAAGGATTTCATGAACACGCTTGCAGCCTTGCAGTTCGGCCATAATGCCATAAGAGAACAGACGTCGCAGCATGCGGATCAAGTTGTGTGCTTTGGTGATCCGTTCTGGTTGACCCTCTGTTTTCGGCTTCTTGGCTTCTGCATACCAACGATGAAAGTCTTCCAGCCTGATGGCATGCACGGCTCGTTCGCCAAGTGCGCGGTCAATCTTCACCAGTATTTCATCGTAAGTGCGTCGCGTGTTCCACTTCACCGTTTGATAAGGACTGGCGGAATCGAGTTGATAGCGCCGCACCAAGCCTCGCAGAGTTCCATCAAAGCGCAATACGTCGCGCTCATTGCCGCTTGACCATTCCAGCATCTCGGCTTGAAGGCGCTGGCAGGCTTCTTCGATCAGCGGGCGAGATGAAGGGTCCAGCAAGTCGAATGACAACCGGACTGTTTCTGGCTCATAGCCGTTTGTCACAAGATCTGTTCGAGCACACCAATAGAGGCGCTTGGTGCCATCCTTATTGAGCCTGATCTTGAGACCGGGCGCATTGAGTTTTGGTTTTTCAAAGTGCATCGCAATTTTCCTTTCCATCTGGTTGATGCACTTCGATGCTACTCAGTCCGTACCGCCTGTGCCAGTACGCTTGAACGGCAGGCCAGTATCGACCCCCCATCAGCGGGTCGATGCGTGGCAACCCGTGACGTTCAAGAATGATTGCCTTGGCAGGCCATTCGAGCGGGTTCTGGCTCAAGCGTCTCGCAATCTCCGATTCATTCGGAAAAAGCCCTCTGGCTTGATCAGTATTTTTCTGCCGACTCCTGCTCTGAATCTTTGTGGTGGTCATGGGCGCAATTCCAAGAAACGCAAATGGTTCTGCTGGAACTGAATCTGGTTGCTTCGCGTGAGAACGCCAATTGGGAAACGCGGGTAAAGCTGGGAAGGTGAGTGGTTTCGATTGAGTCATCAGACATCTCCATCGCTCGTGTTTGAGTTTTGATCGTCGCCACCTCCCTTTCGCAACTGAACCCAGCGAGCGGGGTGGGTGGCAAGAGCGACGGAGAGGTCCGCTGATGGAGGCGGGCCGCACCGCAGGCCGTAGCAACGCGAAGGACTGCGCGACTGTGAGCTCTGTCAGCACTGCTGACTCTGAGTGCTTGCGCAGTTGCGGCTCGCCGCAGCGGGCCTAGGAGGGAGCGACCGCCCACCTCGCGAACGATGAGTGACTTTCAGCTTTGCATCTTGGGTGCTGTGTCAGTTGCAGGTGGTTTTGCGCCGTCTGGCAGTGGCATGTTTGGCTTGGGACTTTGACTTGCGAGCTGGTCAGTGATTTCATTTGCAAACGTTGTCGTGCTTGCAAGCCGCCTGCCGAGTTGTTCAATGAAGCGCTGGAAGCGTTGTTGTCCAATCGCCTGTGCGGCCTGTTGCTCCGAGGGAGGCATCGGCGGCGACATGATCAGGTAGTTCCGGATAAATAGCCCAAGACTTTCGATCACGATCTGCTGATGGCGATTGATCACGCCAACATCGCGCGTCAATCTGTCGAGGCGGCGCGGCATAGCAGCGTCTTGCTGGCCATCGTGTTGCGGGCTGAGCAACTGGGAGAGCGCGGTCTCAGTCAGCTTTGACTTGTTCTTTGTCCTGTCCTTGCAGGCAAAATCGAGTTGCTCGGCAACGATGCGCGAGACATAGACGGTGAGCTTGATCTTCGGGTCCTGGCGGCGCTTCATCGGTTGTCTCGTTTCCATTGGTTCACGCTTCAAGATCGTGCCATTCCAGCATCCGCTCAATTGGGAAAAGCCAGAAAACGCGGGAAGGCGTTAGATGCCAAGCCCCCTGCGCGGTCCCCACTCCCACTGGATGCCTTGTGCTGATGCGGTCCCTGTGATCTCCTTGCCGCGCATCGGCTCCATGTCTGGTCGCCACGGCACGAGGGTGAACTCCTGCGATTTCTGCACGACGGCGTACTTGCCGGAGGCAAGGTTGACGGATTTTGAGAATGTGCCGCTGATCTGCTCGCCTTCCAGAGGTGAGTAGTGCACCAAACCATGCTCCTTCGAGAGGGCCTGTGTCGTTTTTTCGTATTCGCGGTGATGGAGAGTTTCGAACATCTTGGGGCTAGGTCGGAACTGTCCTTGCCCATCCAGCTGCCCCATCCCTTGTGAGATCAGCCATTGTCGCCGCCGATTGAGAGCCGTCTTGATCTCCGCGCCAAACCCCTGATCCGCCAATGGTGTCGGTGTCTTGGCTAGAAGCTCCTTGTCGAGCCAAGTGACGCCTTCCGCTTCGGCCAACTTTTCAAAAGAGAGGTAGGACTGAATGCGAAGTCTGGTGCGCAGCTTGGCGTCGTCTTGTGACTTTGCCGCTTCGATTGAGACGATCATGCCCTTTTCAGGCAGTGCCTCGGGCCTGACTCTGCTGATATCGGTATAGTGCACCCTGCCGTCATCACCATCTACAACGACATAGTGCCGATCACTGATCTCGTCGGTGAGGCCAAGGGCTGCCACTTTGCCCCGAACCGGCTTTGATCCCTCCTCGGCACGGAAGACGGCAAAGTTGCCAGCTGGACGGTCAAGACCTGCCTGTTTCATGGCACGGTGCATCGTGGCGACGATGTCATTGTGCTTGCCGAGACTGTGAAGCTTCTGTTCCATGGCAGGATCGATCTGCCAGACGCCTGTTTGCCTTTCCACAGCAAGCCCGAGGTCAGACAGGTTCCTCAGTCTCCGCATATGGGCTGTATGGGCTTCTGGTTCCTGAGGCGGCAAGCTGCTGATGGTGAGGTATCCCTGATCGACGTGCTTCAGGATGGATCGGTCCAGCCGCGTAAACCTATCGGCGCCAACTTCGCGTGCGAGCTTGATCTGTTGTTGGAATTCGTCTTCGGGTCCGAGCTCCAAAGTCAGCAACTCACTGGCGCGTTGTCTGATCCCGTGGGTGACATAGTCACGCGCCATGATCAGGTCATGACCCTGATCGTCCTTGCCCCGGATCACCACATGGGCATGGGGGTGGCCGGTGTTGTGGTGATCGACAGCGACCCATTCAAGCTTAGTTTCCAAGTCTCGTTCCATCTGCTGCATGAGGTCCCGGACGAAGGGCTTGAGGTCCGAAAGTTCATCACCATCATCGGGCGAGACGATGATCCGGAACTGGTGACGGTCACCATCGCAGCGCTCGCTGAACTCAACTCCGTCAACTTCATCGACATCAGGTCCATAGAGCTTGCCCGGTTTCCCAGACCTGTCCACGCCATCGCGCTGAATATACCGCATGTGGGCGCGAGGCGCTGCAAGGTTCCCTGACTTAAGCCTGGCTATCCGAACTTTGATGACGGCCCTTCTGCCGCCGCCCCGCATCAGCCCTGCAGAAGCCAGCGTCCCCCAAGCCGCACCCCGCCCAATCCGTTGTCCCGTGAAGGGGGATGTCCGCTTGGTTTTGAAACCGCTCTTGTAGGCGACGTCGAGCACTTGTCGGGCGAATGTTTTCGGCCTTGCTGATTTTCTGTGACCGATCTTACCAAGCCGAGGCTGAAATTCTTTCTCTGTCATGACTGCACACCCTCAAAGCGCGTCCCACCATGTCAGATGTGGAGAGTGTGCCCATCTAGCAAGGTACGGCACGCAAAGCGCTGCGAGATCATGGGCTTCTGAATTATTGCTGGTGTGATGACGGCTTCGGCTAGGAAATTGACGGCAATCAAACTAAAGTATTGTCAGTAGCTTGCAACACAAAAACACAGACCTGACGGCACTGCTTTAATCCTGCTTTCCTTATTCCCTATGATCAGTGTACTGAGAAATACTACTATTTTCAGTGGCACTTGCTCCTCTATTCACAAAAGTGATCTTCACAAGCCTGCAATTTCTCGCCGAATTTATAGTCTTCACTTACGCCTTTGATGGCGCACCACAAAATGTACGCTACACAAATTAAGGATGGAAAGTAGCTAAAAATACAAGAAGAGCTGCGTAGTTTAGCTACAGCAGGCATTTAATTTGCAGCAGTTATACAGATCCGTAGAGTTTCTATGCAGTGCCGAAAATCCTGCTTTTTGTTGATCTTTCCTCGTCCGTGGGGCTTTGGCCGAAGCGGCGTTTATAGGCCACACTGAAAGCACCGCTGGTGGAAAAGCCGCAAGCCAAGGAAATTTCCAAGAGGCTCATCTGCGTTTCGAAATAGAGTTGCCGCGCGCGGTCAAGCCGCAGATTTCTGTAGTAGGTAACAGGTGCCATGCCGATTTTGGTTTGAAATAGCCTTTCAAGCTGCCGCCGTGAGCAGCCTGCGTGACGCGCGACTTCATCGATTTCAATCCGGTCATCCTGCTGCGCCTCCATGATTGAGATGGCCTGCAAAAGATGCCTGTTGCGCGTTCCTGTGCGAATGGCGAGTGGTGCTTGTGGCTCCTCAGGTGACCGGATGCGACCATGCAGCACCTGTGCTGCCACGGAAGCGGCTACAGATTTACCGTGAATGGAAGCCAACAGATTGAGTACCATGTCGGTGCTGGCAGCTTCACCTGCGCAGGTCAGCCGGTTGTGATCAATCTCAAACAACCGGTCTGTCAGGTCTACCTTGGGGTATGCCTCACGCATACTGTCGTGCATCTCCCAATGGATGGTCGCCCGGTGATTATCGAGCAATCCTGCTTCAGCCAGAACCCGCGTTGCAGTACAAAGCCCCCCGACCAAAGAGACTCGCACGGCGATGTGCCGGAGCCATTTGACCAACACAGGAGACGACCACTGCAGTATGTCGGCACCACCAACAAGAATGACGTTCGCATCCAGCGGTACGTCCTTGAGTGACCCGGATGGCATGATCGGTACGCCGCTCGACGACAAGACTTGGCCACCGTCTTCTGAATAGAGCGGCCAGGCGTAGTGCTCATGACCGATAACGTGGTTGGCATGTCGCAGTGGTTCGATTGTGCCCGACAGTGCCAGCAGCGAAAAACGCGGCATGAGCACAAACGCAAACTTTCCGCTGAGCGGCGGTGCTGAAAAGCGACGATGACCAGACATGTCGTTCATGGCTGGCTATCCACCGAGAACGTGGGCGCGGGATGAAGGCCAGCTGGCATAGAGTTTGCCTCCATGAGAAAGGTCCAGTGTCTCCAACTCGCGTTGGCCGATTTGCACTTTGATTTCACTGCCGTCGGCGGCTTCGAGAAACAGTGTAACGGTCGTACCCATGAACTGTTCTGAAATAAGTTGGCACTCGACCTGATTTTCAGCTTTTGGCTTTTTGTTGGAAACCTGAACGAGGTCTGCGGCCACGACAAAGCTCAATGCATCGCCTGCCTTTAAACTTTTTGCGGCGGATGTTGGAACAGTGAAAGTCCCAACCTTGGTTTCAACCTGCGTGGCCTCAGCGGACTTGGATTTGACCTTTCCCTCGAAAATATTGTTGCGACCAACGAACTCCGCCACGAACTTGTTGGCGGGTGCGCGGTAAATGTCCTTGGCCTTGCCGATCTGTGCAATCTCACCCTGTGCCATGATGATGACACGGTCTGCCATGGCAAAGGCTTCCGACTGGCTGTGTGTCACATAGACGAAAGTAATGCCGAGTTCCTTTTGCAGCTTGGTCAAGACGCTTTGCATGCGGATCACGAGATGTGCGTCGAGGGCAGAGAGTGGTTCATCGAGCAACAGGATTTTTGGTTCCGTCACGAGTGCGCGGGCAAGCGCCACCCGCTGCCGCTGGCCGCCCGAAAGCTTGGCGACGTTTCGCTCCGCAAACTGGCCAATGCCAAGACGCTCCAGCCAATCCAGCGCTTTCTTCTTGCGCGTGGCAGCATCCATTCCGCGCATCTTGAGACCGAATTCAACATTCTCGCGTGCGTTGAGGAAGGGGAAAAGTGCCAACGACTGCCACACCATCGGCGTATCGCGCTCGTGTGGCTTGACGTCATTCATCACCTTGCCTTCAAAGCGGATTTCACCACCCGTCGGGGCTTCAAGGCCTGCAAGCATGCGGAGCGTTGTGGTCTTGCCGCAGCCTGACGGGCCCATGATGGCCAGAAATTCACCTTGTGCAATTTCGAAACTCGTTGGCTTGACGGCGGTAAAGTCAGCAAAGCGCTTTTCAACATTGTCAAACACGACAAGAGAATGGGTCATGGGGTGGCGTCCTCTTTCTTGCCTTTGGACAGCAGCAGCATTTGCGCTATCACGATCAGAGTGATGGAAATAATGAACACGAAGGTTCCGATGGCATTGATCTGCGGGTCAACGTTGCCTTGAAGAATTTCCAGGATGACCACGGGAATGGTCTTGTTGAGGCCGGACACAAACCACGCCACGGCGAATTCATCGAACGATACTGCGGCCGTGAGACACAACGCTGCAATGATCGACGGCACGGCAAAGGGAATGACAACCTCACGCATGGCGCGCCATTCTGATGCACCCAAGTTCCATGATGCTGCTTCCAGATTGGGGTCCATGTCATTGAGGCGCAACCGGATAACGGCCATGGCAAAGGGAGCGCCCAGAACTGTGTGGGCGATGATGATGGAAATGATCTGGCCAGAAAGCCCGATCTGCGCCAGCCACGACAACATTGCCAGGGCCATGATGATGAGCGGTATGGTTGGCGGCAGCATGGCCAGCGCCAGAAAGGCCTGCTTGCCAATGAAGTCATAGCGATAGTCCGTATAGGCCGTACAAAACCCGATGAACGTTGAAAGCACGGAAGAGCAAAGCGCAACAATGAGACTGTTCCATGCCGCTTCGAGCACTTCGGGACGCGACAGGATGGTTTGATACCATTTCAACGAAAAGCTGCCCAAGGGAAGGCTGGGGAAGCGGTCGGAGTTGAATGAGAAGATGAAGCTCCAGATGATCGGCGTGAAGATGAAGGCAAAGGCAATTGCGATATAAACGTAGAATGCCCGGTTGACGGCTTTGTCGTTGTTCATCCACGCCTCCTGTAGGCCAGTTTCACCGCGGCAAAGGCAACCGCCAGCAATGAGAGAATCATCACGACTGCAATCACTGCGGCCCGTGGCCATTGCTGGCCGGATTTTGTCGAATCCACGATCATGATGGAGAGTGTCGGGGGCTTTGAACCTCCGAGATAATAGGGACTGACGAAGTCACCAAACGACAGGATGAAGCAGAACAATCCTGCCACGATCAGGCCAACCTTGGCGGCGGGAATGATGACGGCGAACACCGCGCGCAAGGGACTGCAACCCATGTTGTGCGCGGCCTCGATCAATGTCTTGTCGATACTCGCAAGCGAGATGGTTTGCAGGATCACCACAAGCGGAAACGACAGTGTGAGATAGCCGACAATTGTGCCGATGGGCGTATTGAGGAGTGAGATGGGGCCAAGTCCGAACCAGCCCAGAAATGTGCTGATGACGCCACTGCCAGCCAGCACAACTTGCCAGGCGTAAATGCGTACGAGATAGCTGGTGAAGAATGGGATGATGAGAAAGAACATGGCCCAGCGCCGGGCTGTGTCGCTGACCCGGAAGGCAAGCCCATAGGCTGCGGGGAAGGCCAGAACAGACGCAAGAATGGTCGCCACAATGGCAAGGCCCAACGTGTATGCGTAGGAGCTCCAGAAGATGTGCCAGCCCAGCATCTTCGACCAGTTGTCCAAGGAGAAAGCGGGCGTCATGCGGTAGTTCTTGACGAGCCAGAAACTCATCATAAACATGAAGGCCAATGGCACTATGAAGAAAAGGGACTGCCAGATCAGAAGGGGTGCGCGCCAAAACCAGGCATAAAGGTCTCTTCTTGGTAAGGCGGCCATTATTGTCCTCCATGCGCTTGGATGCGGTACCGCCCTCCGCGCATGGCGAAGAGCGGCACTTTATGTTCGACAGTCTCAAGAGCCCTTGTATTCCGACCAGAAGTCGTTCCACACTTCGAGGCTTTGCTGGGCAGGGACACCACGATACTTGATGCGACCTTCCTTGATCAGCGTGATCGGATCATTAGCAGCGCCATCGACCTGTCCAGTACGCTGGGCTTCTTTCGCGTCTTTGTCATTGAGTAGCTTCCGGCCACCCTTGGTGACGGCAAAACCGGGATAGGCCGCCATGCGGGCGGAGTGCACCTGGCCTTCTGGTGACATCATGTATTGGATAAATTTCTTCGAAAGCTCTGCATTCTTCGAGCCCTTGCCAATGGACCAGGACTCAGTGAACTGAATGCCGCCTTCTTTTGGAACCACAGATGCCACCTTGGCGCCGTCACGCTCCAGCACGCCGGTGATCCAGTCGCCGATGCCGGCCATGGCCAGCATCTCGCCGTTCTTGAGGCCGTTGAATGTGCCGCCGTAGTCGAAGAAGCCGCCGACCTGCGGACGCAGTGACGTCATGGTCTCCTTGACCTTGCCCCATGCTGCTTCATCAATGTCGAAGGGCGAGGCATTGCCATTGTAGAGGCTCATCTGGCCAAGGTTCGGCAAGTGCCAATCGAAGTGGCCGACCTTGCCCTTGATTTCGGGCTTCCAGAAGCACTTGTAGCTTTGCGCCTCTTCCGCCGACATGGCCGTGGTGTTGTAGGACACGCCGAGATGGCCACAGCGCACCATCACAGAGAACAGCTTGCCGTCCTTCCAGTGGCCGGGGAACTGCTTCCACTCTTCATAGAGGAAATCATCAAACGGATAATCGGCGGCGTTCAGCTCATCGACGTAGCCTGCTTCGTTGAGCTGCTGCACAAATTCGGCGTCAGACAGGATCACATCATAGGTGCCGGGAGGCGACTGGGAGATCAGCGCCAGCATGTTATCGCCACCTGCATAATACTTCGGCTTGAACTTGACGTTGTTGGCCTGTTCGAACTCGGCCACCACATCGGGCTCACCATGGCCGTACCAAGCCAGCATGTTGAGTTCGACAGTGTCCGCCCAGGCACGGCTGACGAACGGCATCGCCAGGGCCGTGCTTGCCACACCATATTTCAGGATATCGCGACGGCTTGGTTTCAGTAGAGATTGCTTGCTCATGAAAGTTTCTCCCTCGCGGACGTTTTGCTGCAGAATGCCGCGCATGGGCACGACTAAACATATTCTCGAAGCAAATAAAAATTGATCATTCAAATCAAACCATGAGTTTCTCTTATGTGGCTGGCACAATACTGGCCAGCCTCTCCAGCCGGACGAAATCAGACAAACCTGAATCATAGAGTGATTGCATGATGTGATTGACCAACAGCAATGCCGCTGTTGAAGCTCCCGTATTCTTGAAGAACATCCCCAAATGGATATCAGGCAATGGAGGAAAACCGTCCCGATCCGACAGCACGCGCATTCCGCGCAGCAACGTGCGACGGGTCAGTGCCGTTACCCCGAAACCGGACTGCACTGCGAGCTGCAGTCCATTGATGCCCGGGCTGCAAAAGCTGATCCGCCAGGGCTTGCCGATTTGATCAAGGCTGCGGATCATGCGATCCCTATAATGACAGCCTTCAGGATGTGCCGCCAGAGGGATGATCGGTTTGTCTGCAGCATTGAAGTCACCGCCAGACACCCAGATCGGTCTCTCTGCCCACGTGTAAATAAGACCAGCAGGAGGCGCTCCGTCGAACATGGCGACGACAATGTCGAGTTCATCTCTTTCGAACATGGGCAACAGCTGTTCGCTGGTGTCGCACTGGATCGACATTTCCGCATCAGGGTGCAGCTTTGCAAAATTGGCCAGTGCGGTTTGGAAGAAAGCAACCGCGTAGTCATTGGGCAAACCAACACGCAGGTTACCAGTCGACTCTTTATGGTGAAGCCGCGCAACAATTTCGTCGTTCATCGCCAGAAGCTGTCTTGAATAGCGCGCAAGGCTTTCTCCTTCGCGCGTCAGGGCAATGTTGCGGCCTGATGTATCCATCAGGGTTTTGCCCACGAGATCTTCCAGTTTCCTGATCTGCAAGCTGATGGCGGGCTGCGTTCGACCCAATAGAAGGCCAGCTTTGGTGAAGCTGCCAAGGTCAATCACCGCTAGAAATGTCCGCAAGACGTCTGTCGGAAGATTGACCGCTACCATCACCGCCTCCAAAGCGAAACTTATGCAACAATAACTTAAATGAATTTCCCATATCAAGGCAATCGACTTATTCCTCACCGCCAAGAACACACAATGTG
>JANOPL010000047.1:0-27802 GCA_031421835.1 Hyphomicrobiales bacterium
TTATCACTACATGAAGCACGCCGAAAATTATGGGCTATCGGCCAAGGACATCACGTTCGATGCGTCGAAAGTTATAGCGCGGTCGCGCGGCGTGTCAGGTCGGCTGAACATGGGCGTCAACGGATTGCTGAAAAAGAACAAAGTGCAGATCATCTGGGGTGAAGCAAAGGTGACCAAGCCCGGCGAAGTGGTGGTGGCGGATACCAAGAAGACAATCGTGCAACCGCAGGCTCCCATTCCAAAAGGGACGCTGGGAGCAGGGACATACGTCGCCAAGCACATCATTATCGCAACGGGTGCGAGACCTCGCGTGCTGCCGGGTCTCGAGCCTGATGGCAAACTGGTGTGGACTTATTTCGAGGCCATGGTTCCCCCCAAAATGCCGAAGTCCTTGCTGGTTGTCGGGTCTGGCGCCATCGGCATCGAGTTTGCCTCGTTCTACAATGCCATGGGTGTTGACGTGACGGTTGTCGAAATCATGGATCAGGTGATGCCCGTCGAGGACACCGAGATCAGCAAAGTAGCGCAAAAGCAGCTCGAAAAATACGGTATCAAGTTCCGCTTGGGAACCAAGGTCACGAAGCTGGATCGAAAAGCTGACTCCGTGACCGCCACACTTGAAGCAGGCGGCAAATCCGAAACCATCACCGTGGACCGCGTCATTACGGCTGCCGGCGTTGTGGCCAACGTGGAGAACCTTGGCCTCGAAGCCTTGGGCGTGAAGATGGAAAAGGGCTGTATTGTCAATGACGGTTACGGAAATACCAACGTCAAAGGCCTCTATGCCATTGGCGATGTGGCAGGCCCGCCGATGCTGGCCCACAAGGCCGAGCACGAGGGCGTCATCTGCATTGAAAAGATCAAGGGGCTCGACGCCCATCCAATGAAAAAAGATCAAATCCCCGGCTGCACCTATTGCCACCCGCAGGTGGCGTCTGTTGGATTAACCGAAGCCAAGGCCAAGGCCGCAGGATTTGAACTCAAAATTGGACGCTTTCCTTTCCTTGCAAACGGCAAGGCCATCGCGTTGGGCGAAGATCAAGGCCTGATCAAAACAATCTTCGACGCCAAAACAGGCCGATTGATTGGTGCGCATATGGTCGGCGCTGAAGTCACGGAATTGATCCAGGGTTTCGTTCTGGCCATGGGGCTTGAAACTACGGAAGAAGAGCTGATGCACACTGTGTTCCCACATCCGACTCTCTCAGAAATGATGCACGAAAGCGTACTCGACGCTTACGGCCGCGTTATTCACATGTGATCTTGAAGAGTCGTCTTTCATGCACCATATCTCGCGCGATGCTGTGAAGGGGGTTGATATGGATAAGACAAATATCTTGATTGCTATCGTGATGGGGGTCATTGCAGGTTGGTTTGCCAGCTTCATCGTTGGGGGTGGCGGCTTGGTACAATATTTGGTCAGCGGTATCTTGGGTTCCTTCGTGGGCTCATTTGTGCTGAACAAAACGGCTATCAACCTCGGCATCAAAAACGAAATTGCGCGTGACATCATAACCGCTACAATCGGAGCGATTATCGTCATGATCATCGCCAATATTTTAACTTGAGGAGACGGACATGGATCAACTTATGCAACTCGGTGGTGTCGGCATTGGCGGCACGATTTTGATTGGCATTCTGGCTGGCTGGTTGGCTGAAAAGCTGACAGGCTCTGATCATGGCCTGATCATGAATTTGATTTTCGGTATTGCTGGCTCCTGGCTGGGCTTCTTTGCTGCCAATGCGGCAGGTATTCAACTGGGTGAATTCTTCTCAGGCTGGTTCTGGGGTAATTTGCTTGTCTCAGCCGCAGGTGCGGTTATTCTGCTGACAGTTGTGCGTTTGTTGCGAGGCAAAAAGCGCTAACAACATTTGGAAGGAATGACTGCTATGGAAGGCTATGGAATCATCATGCAAATCGTACTCGGCGGAATCGCCGGTTTGGTTGCAGAAAAACTGATGGGCTTTAACACAGGTCTGATCATGAATATCATCCTCGGCATCGTTGGTGCTGTTGTTGGTAATTTCGTGTTGGGCTTGCTCGGAATTGGTGTGGGCGGTGGATTGATCATGCAACTGCTCGTCGCCGTTGTGGGCGCATGCATTCTCATTTTCGCCTATCGCGCTATCAAAGGTCGCGGTTAAGGCTTGACCAACCTCATTGACAATATCGGCGAAGCCCGGGAAGCCCGCCCCCCTGAAAAGGCCCGACATCCTGAGAAGGTAAATCGGGCCGATACCCCAATTCTGCGAAAGCCGGATTGGATCAGGGTGAAGGCACCGGGCTCCGCCATTTACACGGAAACGCAAAAACTGGTGCGTGAGAAAAAACTTGTGACCGTGTGCGAAGAAGCAGGATGCCCCAACATTGGCGAATGCTGGTCGAAAAAGCACGCCACCTTCATGATCATGGGTGATACATGCACAAGGGCCTGCGCCTTCTGCAACGTGAAAACCGGGAAGCCTGCAGCGCTCGACAAGGGCGAGCCCTTGCGCGTCGCAGAAGCCATAGCGGCCATGGGCTTGAACCATGCTGTCATCACGTCGGTTGATCGTGATGACCTTGATGATGGCGGTGCCCAGCATTTTGTCGAAATGCTGCAGCACTCTCGCCGCCTTGCACCCCACACAACACTCGAAATTCTAACACCCGATTTTCTGAGAAAAGACGCGGCCTTAGAACGCGTCGTTCAAGCAAAGCCTGATGTGTTCAACCACAATTTGGAAACCGTTCCAGCCCTCTATTTGAAGATCAGGCCAGGTGCGCGATATTTCCATTCCCTCCGTTTGCTGCAGCACGTCAAAGAACTTGACCCAACGATGTTCACCAAGTCCGGGATCATGGTCGGCTTGGGCGAGACTCGTGACCAGGTCATGCAGGTGATGGACGACATGCGTTCGGCCAATATTGATTTCATCACCATCGGCCAGTATTTGCAGCCGACGCGCAAGCATGCGGCGATAGATCGGTTTGTAACGCCGGAAGAATTCAAGAATTACGAAACCATCGCTTATTCAAAAGGCTTCCAGATGGTGTCCTCGTCACCGCTGACACGGTCGTCGCATCACGCCGGCGAAGACTTTGCCCGTTTGAAAGCGGCACGAAATGCCGCAGTTTAAGACGACGCGCCGCGTCGCCGTTCCCCCTGATATAGCCTTCACAGTTGCAAGTGATGTTGCTGCATACAAAGAATTTTTGCCCCTGCTCGAGAAGTCAGTGGTTCGTGGTACACCGATCGAAACAAACAACGTCAAATCGTTCAACGCTGAACTTGCCGTCGGTTATGCCAAGTTGAATGTGCGGGAAACTTTCATCAGTAAAGTGACCTGCGATGGCAACATTAAAACCGTAACAGCCACAACCCATGACGCGCCCTTTAAAGACATGAAGACCGTGTGGTCGATTCGTGACTTTCACGGTCAAACCGATGTGACAATATCGATAGACTATTCCATGCGGTCAATGTTGCTGCAATTTGCGGTTTCTGCGGCCATGGACGTGGCGGTTAATAAAGTCATGACGGCATTTGAAGCACGCGCGAAATCTCTTCAAACACAATCCAAGGCCAGCTGAAGCGCACTATTGACAGCCGCAACGCGGATGCCACTTCGACCAAGATCGCCATACCGCACCTCCAGATGCACAGTATTATCAAGAGTGGCACAGGCAAAATGCACCAACCCCACAGGCTTCGATTGCGTCCCACCGCCAGGCCCGGCGATGCCCGTTACAGCGATGGCAATATTGGCATTGGAATTTTTCAAGGCACCGTCTGCCATAGCCCGCGCGACGTGTGCACTCACAGCGCCATGCGCCAGAATGAGTTCATGCGGAACGCCAAGCATTTCAACTTTGGCAGTGTTTGAGTACGTTATAAATCCACGATCCAAAACTGCAGATGACCCTGCAACATCTGTAATTGCCGCCGACACCATGCCACCCGTGCAGCTTTCCGCAATTGCAATCATCCATTCTTTATTGATCAGTCTGCGGACGAGTTCTGCCGCACTCACAATGGCAACCTGACAGTCGCAATGGCAGACGCTGACATTCCTTCTTTCCGGCCAATTGCACCCATTTTTTCAGTCGTTGTAGCCTTGATCGCGATACGGTCAATCGCAATGCCCAATATGACCCGTAAAGACTCTTTCATCGCCGTCAAATGCGGTCCGATGCGCGGGGCTTCCGCCAAAATGGTGATGTCGACATGCGCCAGCAAGCCACCGCGTGCTTTCAAAAGCTCCAAAGCTTTACCAACAAAAATCGACGATGCGGCACCTTTCCACTGCTTATCAGTCGGTGGAAAATGTTGTCCGATATCAGCTTCGCCAATCGCACCCAAGATTGCATCAGTCACAGCATGCAAGACCACGTCTGCATCCGAATGACCCTTCAGTTTGTGCGTGTGTGGAATCTGGACACCACACAGCGTAACTTGATTGCCCTTTTCAAAGACATGAAAATCAATACCTTGCCCCATGCGCACATCTGGCAAATTTTCAAAACTGTTTGACGAGTGTTCGCGGTCAGCTTCAAGGATGTCATGCGAGGTTGTAAGCTTGCGGTTTTTCTGTTCACCCGCAACAATTTGAACTTTCATGCCAGCATACTCGGCAACGGCGGCATCATCGGTAAAGCTGACTTTGCCATCGGCAAGCGCTTGTCGATGGGCGGACAAGATCTGCTCATAGCGAAACCCTTGTGGCGTTTGCACAAACCATAGCGATGCCCTGTCAACGGTCCGTTCGATCATGCCGCTCGGGGCATATTTCATCGTATCCGCCACTGGCAGACCGGGAATCACTGCAGGTGCATGGTCCAGTTCACTGATGACGCTGGCGATTAAATCGGATGACAAGAATGGCCGCGCAGCATCGTGGATCAAAACTTTCGTGGGGGCGTAGGCCGCACAAGCCTCAATCCCTGCACGACACGACTCTTGCCGTGAACCGCCGCCAGCAACCGGCGCCAAAAGTGAAGTCAAACCAACAGTGGCATCGGCAAACAGCGCTTCATGACCAAGTCCAATAACGGTTTGCACACGCGAAATCATGGGATGATTTAGAAATGCTTCGAGCGTCCAGCGGATGACAGGTTTGCCACCGACAAGCTGGTACTGCTTGGGCAGGCCACCGCCCGCGCGCAAACCGCTTCCCCCCGCAACGATGACCGCAACAACCGACATAGAACTGCCATATCCCAAGCCATGTGAAATGAGAATGCCATAGACTGAGAATATCAGTTGACGAAGCAACTTGATGCGCTAGTCTGCACAAATATTAACCGAGTTGGAAACTTGCCTATTTTATGAGCATCACGATTGGCAATATCACGTTGAGGAACAACGTTCTGTTGGCACCGATGTCTGGTGTTACGGATGCGGCCTTCCGCAAAGTCGCCCATGCCCACGGTGCTGGCATGGTTGTCTCGGAAATGGTCGCAAGTGAAGAGCTGGCGCGCCAACGCCCCGATATGGTGCGCCGCACCTTTGGTGGTGACGGTTTGTCACCCTTTGTCATTCAACTTGCGGGCCGCGAGGCCCATTGGATGGCAGAAGGTGCAAGACTGGCGTCTGACCTCGGTGCCGATATCATTGATATCAACATGGGTTGCCCCGCACGCCAAGTCACAGGCGGGCTCTCAGGTTCGGCACTGATGCGCGATCCAGACCACGCACTCAAACTTATCGAAGCGACCGTAGCGGCCTCTGAAGTGCCCGTGACAGTCAAAATGCGGTTGGGTTGGGACGATGGCATGTTGAACGCACCCGCAATTGCCAATCGCGCCGAAGGCGCCGGTGTGCAAATGATCACGGTGCACGGCCGCACCCGCTGCCAGTTTTACACCGGCAAGGCAGACTGGAATGCGATAAGGGCCGTACGCAACGCAATTTCAATTCCATTGGTGGCCAACGGCGACGGTCAATCAGCTGAAGATGCGAAGGCGATGATGATCGCTTCCGGTGCGGATGCTGTGATGTTGGGACGTTCGGCCTATGGCAGGCCCTGGTGGCCAGGTGCAGTGGCCGAGGAATTGTCCCCAGGCACAGGAAAGACAGCACCGACGCTCCCGGAAGAGCGCGACATCGCATTATGGCATCAACATGAAACGCTTTCACTATACGGCGCGTCGCTTGGTAACAAAACTTATCGCAAACACTTGGGTTGGCTCTTCACACGGCTGCATGAACGGCTGTTGATTTCACTCGAAACGTTGCAAGGCCTGCGCGCCGCGTTGTTGGGCCAACCCGATAATACAAAAGTCACGCTGGGAATCAGAACGCTGTTTTCCGCGCTTGAGGACGCACCATGAACGACCATTTCACAAAACCGTCGCCAGCACCGCAATCCGTGCTGGATGCTTTGCCAAATCCGTTGATCGTGTTGGATTGTGCAGATCGCATTTGCATGGTCAACTCTGCAGCCGAGGATTTTTTCCAATCTGGCGCCACAGTCCTGATGCGCTACACCCTGCAAGATCTGGTGCCATTTTCCAGCCCTGTGATTAACTCGGTTCATCAAGTGCGCGAAGCCGCAAGTGTTGTGAATGAATATGGCGTTGGCGTTGGCACACCGCGTTTGGGCGGGGAACGCATTGTGGATTTGCAAACAGCGCCCCTGGGCGATGATGGTCAGTACGTCATGTTATTGCTGACACGACGTTCGATAGCCCACAAACTTGGTCATCAGTTGAATCACCAAGGTGCCGCCCGCTCGGTGTCGGGCATGGCCTCCATGTTGGCCCATGAAATCAAAAATCCGCTGGCGGGCATTCGCGGTGCTGCACAGTTACTGGAACCCACCCTCCCGGACGGCGACCGCGCCTTGGCGCGGCTGATTTGCGATGAGACGGAACGCATCCGCAAACTTGTGGATCAAATGGAAGTCTTCTCCGACGAACGGCCTTTGGACAGAAAGCCCGTCAACATTCATGTGGTGCTTGACCGAGTTAAAAAGCTGATACTCGCCGAGTCAGGTGATCATTTGTCGATCAAGGAAGAATATGACCCGTCTTTGCCGCCAGTATTTGGAAATGCCGATCAACTTGTGCAGGTTTACCTGAACCTCGCCAAAAACGCCGCAGACATTTTGCGGGAAACGGGCGAAGGCGGAGAAATTATCTTCACCACAGCATTTCGTCCCGGCATGAAATTGCAAGTCGCTCGCTCGATTGAGCGCGTATCCTTGCCGCTGGAAATTTGTGTTCACGACAATGGCAAAGGCGTGCCGGATGACCTCGCACCCCACATCTTCGAACCGTTTGTCACGTCAAAGCCGCAAGGTCGCGGGCTTGGCCTTGCGTTGGTTGCAAAAGTTGTTCGCGACCATGGCGGCACGGTGGAATGCCAGCCCCGCAAGCGCGGCACGACGTTTCGCACGTTGTTACCCATGATTGATAGTGCCGCCCCAGATGCAGGAGATATCCCCCAATGAGCGCCCGCACCGTTCTGATTGCTGATGATGACAGCACGATCCGCACAGTCCTTTCACAAGCGCTCAACCGCGCTGGCTTCAGCGTCAGGTCCACCGGTACCGCCGGGGCCCTGTGGCGCTGGGTCAGTGATGGGGAGGGCGATGTCGTCATCACCGATGTGGTGCTACCCGACGAGAACGCATTTGATGTGTTGCCACGCATCCGCAAAATGCGGCCAATGTTGCCTGTCATCGTCATGAGTGCGCAGAACACGATTATGACCGCCATCCGCGCCACGGAGCTTGGTGCTTATGATTATTTGCCAAAGCCGTTCGACTTGAATGCGTTGGTTCAAACGGTAACGCGGGCGCTGGAGAAAGCCAACAAACCCGCAAGGCCGCGTCTGGAAGAGCAGGGTGAAGCGCTGCCGATCATCGGCCGTTCGCCCGCGATGCAAGATATCTATCGGCTGATTGCCCGCCTGACGCAAACTGATTTGACCGTCACCATTGTCGGCGAAAGCGGTACAGGTAAGGAACTTGTCGCGCGCGCGTTGCATGATTTCAGCCGACGCAAGAAGGGCCCCTTCGTTGCCATCAATATGGCGGCCATCCCGCGCGACTTGATTGAGTCAGAATTGTTTGGTCACGAAAAGGGTTCATTCACGGGTGCGGCAGGTCGCATGGCGGGCCGCTTTGAACAAGCAGAAGGCGGAACGTTGTTTTTGGACGAGATTGGCGACATGCCACTCGAAGCCCAGACGCGGCTGTTGCGCGTTCTTCAGCAAGGTGAGTACACCACGGTGGGTGGCACGACGCCGATCAAAACCAATGTGCGCATCATCTGTGCCACCCATCGCGATTTGCGCCAGCTCATTACCCAGGGAATGTTCCGTGAGGATCTGTTCTTCCGGTTGAATGTGGTTCCACTGCGCCTGCCGCCGCTGCGAGAGCGAACCGAGGACATTCCCGACCTTGCGCGACATTTTTTGGATGAAGCACATAACGAAGGTTTACCACGGAAGGATTTGTCCGCAGAGGCCATGCGGGCCCTTGCTGCCTACCGTTGGCCTGGCAACGTGCGCGAGCTGGAAAATTTGATCAAGCGGCTTTTGGCGATGGAGGTCGAAGACGTCATTCCCGCCTCGACGGTTGAACGGGAACTCGCAGGACCAACCCCCTCAAGCAAGAACCAAAATGAGAGCAATGGGGGACAAACCATTGCAGAATCTGTGGAAAACCATCTCAGTGGTTACTTTACAAGTTTCGGAAGCCAACTGCCGCCTCCGGGTCTCTATGAAAGAATCCTGGCTGAAATAGAGCCTCCTTTGTTACGTGCCGCATTGGTTGCAACCCATGGCAATCAGCTGAAGGCGGCTGATTTGCTGGGCATCAACCGCAACACGTTGCGCAGCAAACTACGCGAACGAAATATCGTGGCCATGCGCGGTCTCGCCTGAGCTTCTCAATGGCACTGTCGCAAATCTGCCACATTTAGTGTTGATTTCCTGCAACACTTGGCGTGAGGTTACTCACGTCGCGCGCCGGGAGAGATATGCGTAAAGTTGGCGAAATTCCAATGCCCAAATTCTTTAAGGGCGCCCTTGGCTGGGTGGCCTTTGGTTTGGTCGTTTCAGGAACGCTGACCGGCCTTTTGACGTTTCTTGTTTTGACGGGACTCACTCCCGTAAAACCATCGGAAGATGTTATTTCAGGTTTGTTGTTTGCCAACACCGCGTTGGTCGTTTTGATGGCCATTCTTGTCATTGTGCAAGTTGTGCAACTGTTTATTGCCCACCGTAAGGGGACGCCTGGCGCTGGCCTCCACATCAGACTAATTTCATTGTTCAGTATCGTGGCTGTCGCACCGGCTTTGCTGGTTGCCATGTTCGCAGCCCTGACGCTTAATCGCGGTTTGGACGCCTGGTTTTCAGACCGTACCAGAAACATCGTTGATACGGCCTCCACAGTGGCCGAAGCTTACTTGCTGAATGCCTCTGATGCCACGCGCAACGACTTGGCAAGCATATCGACCGATCTCAATCAGCAGCGCTCGCTCTACGACAATGATCGCAAGGCATTTGTGCAACGCGTCGCCCGGCACGCACTCGTCCGCAATCTTGCGGCCGCTTTTGTTTTCGATGCGTCTTCCAAGCGCATTGACGCAAACTTCAGTGCGAACGAGAGGCTGAAGTTCGTTGCTCCCACGCAAGATGCAATGAACCAGGCCGAAAAAGGCGAACTCGTTCTCATTCCTCCGTCTCCAGGTGGCAATGTCGTAAGGGCGCTGATCAAGCTTCAGGGCTACCCATCCCATTATCTCTATGTCTATCGCGTCTTGTCTCCAGTTGTAATCGACCAATTGATCAAAACCCGTGAGGCAAAAGCCGAATATGACCAGCTGATGAAACAACGTTTGGGCGTGCAACTCACATTCGGTTTGACCTACGCGCTCGTCGCGTTAGCACTTTTGCTGGCTGCCATTTGGGCGGGGTTGCGCTTTTCGGAACGGCTGGTCGAACCACTCGTGCGATTGCTGCGAGCAGCCCGCCGCGTGGCCGAAGGTGATTTTAATGCGAAGGTTGCAACATCCAGTGGTCCGGGAGATTTGATCAATCTCTCTCAGACATTCAACATGATGACAGATCAAGTGCGCTTGCACCAAAACCAATTGGTGCAAACCAACCAACAGCTGGACGAGCGCCGCCGTTTTACCGAAGCCATGTTGGCAGGCGTCAGCGCGGGCGTAATCGGCATTGACCCGGAAAATGTCATCTCCATTGTGAACCGTTCGGCCGCAACTTTGCTGGGCTTGCCTGAACGCACACTGCTGGGCCGACATATGGGCGAAGTCATTCCCGAATTCGTGCCACTGTTGGAGTTGGCACTCTCACGACCATCTGGTGTTGCCGAGGGACAGGTCGAATTGAACGTCAAAGGCCGTGAAACGAATTTCTTCTTGCGGATCACGACTGAAGTTTCAAATGATGCTGACCATGGCTACGTGCTGACCTTTGACGACATCACCAGTTTGGTGAGCGCGCAGCGAAACTCGGCTTGGGCAGACATTGCGCGCCGCATCGCCCATGAAATCAAAAACCCGCTGACCCCCATTCAGCTTTCAGCCGAACGCTTGAAGCGCAAATATCTAAAGGAAATTACCACTGACAAGCATGTGTTCGAGCAATGCACGGATACAATCATCCGCCAGGTGGGCGACCTTGGACGCATCGTTGACGAGTTCTCTTCTTTTGCGCGGATGCCAAAGGCCGTGCCTGAACCCAATAACTTGAATGATGTGGTGCGCGACGCAACCGTGTTGCAACGCGTATCATCAGGAGATATTGCAATTGAACTCAACCTTGACGATGGACTTTCGCCCTTTGCTTTTGATCGTCGCCTCGTGACACAAGCCATCACCAATCTGGTCAAGAATGCACGGGAGTCGATTGAGACCCGCTTGTCGAATGAGGCAGAGCCTGTTGGAGACATTCAAGTTACGACCGGGCTTGCTGACGGGGCACCTTTCATCAGTGTGCAAGACAATGGCATTGGCTTGCCGCAAGAACAAAGGCACCGGCTTGCAGAACCTTATATGACCACGCGCGAAAAAGGCACCGGACTTGGGCTCGCCATCGTCAAACGCATCATGGAAGAACATGGTGGCACACTCGATTTGAGCGACGCCGAGTCGGGTTCTGGTGCCATTGTCACCCTTTATTTTGCGCCACTGCCAACATTTGATGTTCACACTCAAAAGGACCGATAGCCCATGGCCGCTGATATTCTCATCGTCGATGATGAAGCTGACATCAGGGAACTGATTGCCGGAATACTACAGGACGAGGGCTTTGAAACGCGCCTCGCTCATAACTCCGATGCCGCAATCACCGAGTTGACCCAACGGAAACCTTCACTGGTGGTGCTTGACATTTGGCTTCAAGGCTCCCGCATGGACGGGCTCGATCTGCTTGTCGAAATTAAAAACCGCATGCCTGATGTACCCGTGGTGATCATCTCCGGCCATGGCAACATTGAAACCGCAGTCGCCGCCATCCGGCGTGGGGCCTACGACTACATCGAAAAGCCGTTCAACGCAGATCGCCTGCTGCTCATCGTCGGACGCGCGTTGGAAACCACCCGCCTGAAACGCGAGAATGATGAGTTGCGTGGAAGGTCTGGTTTGATGCCGGAACTTGTAGGAAGCTCCGTTGCGGTTCGCAATTTGCGTCTCATGCTGAAGAAAGTGGCACCCTCAAACAGTCGCGTGTTGATTACCGGTCCGATGGGTGCAGGCAAGGAACTCGTTGCGAGAACGCTGCATGCCATGTCGGCACGGGCTAACGGACCATTCATTACGCTTGCGGCAGCGACAATGGACGCTGACAACATGGAAGAAAATCTCTTTGGTGCAGACAGCGGCGGCGACAAGCCACCGCGCATTGGCGCACTCGAAGAAGCCCACGGGGGCACACTTTATCTCGACGAAGTGTCTGACATGCCGCTGGAAACACAGGGCAAAGTCTTACGTGTATTGCTGGACCAAACATTTCAGCGGGTGGGCGCTGCGAAAAAAATAAAAGTCGATGTTCGCATCATCTCGTCAACGTCGCGGGATTTGCAGGCCATGATTGCAGAACAGCTCTTTCGTGAAGATCTCTACCACCGTTTGGGCGTGGTGCCGGTACATGTGCCCGGTTTGTCAGAACGGCGGGAGGACATCCCCGAACTCATCGAACATTTTGCCAAGACCTATTCCGCGTCTTCGGGGCAGCCCGTCCGCCGTTTTGCGGGCGACGCGTTGGCAGTGATGCAAACCCGCAATTGGCCGGGAAACGTTCGGGAGTTGCGCAATATCGTAGAACGCATCATGATTCTGACGACCGGAGATGCCAGCGAGGAAATTGCAGCGTCAGTGTTGCCGACAGAGCCGATACCCGCTGATGGAGACAACAGCCTGAACGGCGAGCATTTGCTGACATTGCCCCTGCGCGAAGCTCGCGAGTCCTTTGAGCGAAACTATATTGCCGCCCAACTCTCGCGTTTTGGTGGAAATATTTCACGTGCATCACAATTCATCGGCATGGAGCGCTCCGCCCTACACCGCAAGATAAAATCACTCGGACTTTTCGCCAAGGATGAGGATTAGTTTTTTTGCATTCGGGGCTTGCTTCACAGTCTAACCTGAACGAAAATGCTATCCGGGGCATAAAAACAATAAGGACCAGTGTGCAAACATGGCGCAGGACAAACCACAAAATCTGCAGGACACTTTTCTCAATCACCTCCGCAAAACAAAACTGCCCGTCACGGTTTTTTTGGTGAACGGCGTCAAACTGCAAGGTATCATTACGTGGTTTGACAACTTCTGCCTGTTGCTCCGCCGGGATGGCGTTTCACAGTTGGTTTATAAACATGCAATTTCGACGATCATGCCGAGTGGCCCGATCAGTTTGTTTGATGATGAAAGTACAGCTCCTTGAGTGATAATGAACGCGAACGTGCGCCCACAGAGATTAAACGCCGCAAGAAAGCAGCCGCAACTTTTCAAGGTGAAGTTAAAGACGGCAACACTGTGGATGAAACCCGCGCATTGGTCATTCACGTCGAACCGAAGGGCAGGACATCCACCAAGATCACGGACCGTTTGCCTGAAAGCAGACTTGCTGAAGCCATTGGCCTGACCGAAGCGATTGGTCTTCGCATTGAGCACAGCCTCATCGTTCCACTTGCTGCGCCGCGCCCCGCCACACTGATCGGAACCGGTAAGGTTCAGGAAATAGCGAAGCTGGTGGAAGACCATGAAACAGGTCTCGTCATCGTCAATGCCCAATTGTCACCCATCCAACAACGCAATCTTGAAACCGCGTGGGGCACAAAAGTGCTTGACCGAACCGGGCTCATTCTCGAAATCTTTGGCGAACGTGCGTCCACAAAAGAAGGCACGTTGCAAGTTGAACTCGCCCATTTGCAATATCAAAAAAGCCGCTTGGTCAGGTCATGGACCCATTTGGAGCGCCAACGCGGCGGCTTCGGTTTTCTTGGTGGCCCGGGTGAAAGCCAGCTGGAAGCCGACCGTCGCCTGATCCAGGAGCGTATTGCGAAAATTGAACGACAACTTGAAGACGTGGTGAAAACCCGTTCCTTGCATCGCAAGGGTAGGGCGCGTGTTCCTTATCCCGTTATCGCTCTTGTGGGTTATACGAACGCTGGCAAGTCAACGCTGTTCAACCTTCTGACTGAGGCCAATGTGTTGGCGAAGGACATGCTGTTCGCTACGTTGGACCCGACCATGCGCACGATTGACTTGCCGCACGGACGTAAAATCATTCTGTCCGACACCGTCGGTTTCATCTCGGATTTGCCAACCGCACTCATCGCGGCATTCCGCGCCACCCTGGAAGAAGTGTTGGAAGCCGATGTGGTGATCCACGTGCGCGATGTGAGCCATGTTGAGAGTGAAGCTCAAGCCAAGGACGTGCTTCACGTGCTGGAACAATTGGGCTTGGGCGAAGGCAAGCGCAACCACATGATCGAAGTGTGGAATAAGGCTGACCTGTTGCAGCCGGGCGAACACGCGGCCTTTGAAGCCGCTGCTGGCCGTCGGGAAGACAGTGTGCTGGTGTCTTCAGTGAAAGGCACCGGCATAAACCAGTTGATGGCAATGATTGAGGTACGCCTGGGCGGCACCGCTGATCAATATGAAGTCACGCTGAAACCGGAAGACGGCAAGGGTTTGGCATGGTTTCATGAACGCGCTGAGGTTTTGGCACGACGCGATCTTAAAAGCGGCAATATCAAACTCAGACTCAGAATGAGCCTTGACCGCGCAGGCCAGGCTCAGAACACGTACGGCAAAGCGATGAAGAAAATAGCCGGCTGAGGCGAGCTAAGTCTTCGGTGGTGCACTTGGCCGTGTAACAATGTAGACCGCAACCAGAAACATTCCAGCACTGGCGGTAACGCCCGCCCAAAGCGGCAGCGGACTGTATGCAACAAGGTACGCAGCCATGACAGTCATCATGGTGATTGCCATGACTTTACCAAGCGGCGGGATGACACCATGATCCTGCCAGGCCCGTATGTAGGGACCCGCCTTCGGATGGTTGCGAAGCCTTTCTGCCAACTCCGGTGACGAACGACTGAAGGCCCATACAGCCAAAAGCAAAAAAGGTGTCGTAGGCAAAATCGGCATGATAATGCCCAATACGCCAAGCCCCACACTCAACCACCCCAAACCCAGATAAAACAGACGTAAAGCATTCATTTCGATTGCGTCTTGCACCAACTGGCCGAATATTGCAATCAAACGCCATGAGTACGCCCGAAAATGCCACACCCTTGGATGCCTTGCCGCGCAAGTCAGCTTGGGCGAGGTTGCGTACTTATTTCTTTACAGGCCTCGTCATTCTTGCGCCCGTTGCAATCACTGTATGGGCCACGATTTGGTTTATTGATGTTTTCGACTCCTGGGTAAAGCCCCTCATTCCCTTCTCCTACAACCCTGACAATTACCTGCCTTTCAAAGTGCCGGGAACGGGGTTGGTCTTCTCGCTCCTGTTCATTTCATTCGTGGGTTTTCTTGGTGCAAACTATGTCGGACGAACAGTCATCGGGTGGTGGGATGGCTTGGTCAACCGCACACCGGTTGTCCGCTCTATCTACAAAGGCTCGAAACAAATCTTTGAAACGATGTTCTCGGAAAAGGGTGCCAGTTTTCAAAAAGTCTGCCTCGTGGAATGGCCAAGGCGTGATGCCTGGTCGGTGGCGTTCATTTCCCGTGAAATTGACAGCGGTCAAGTTGGATTAAAACCCGGTAAAAAAATGTATGCGGTTTACGTCTCGACAACACCCAATCCCACCTCGGGCTACGTCTTTTTTGTAGAGGAGTCTGAAGTTAAAATTCTCGACATTACTGTTGAAGACGGTTTGAAACTTGTCATATCCATGGGCTTGGTTTTCCCGGAAGCACCACTGCCAGCTGCAATAGAGTTAACCGTCGCCAAACGCAAAGCTACCCCGCGCTCAAAAGCCTGATCGCTTCATCCCGCTCGAACAGATACAGCAAATGCCGCAGTGCCTCGCCACGTGGGGTTTGCAGTCGATCGTCCTTGTTCAGAATGAGTGCTGCATCATCGCGTGCCGCTGCCAGCAGTTCTGCATGCACTGATAAATCAGCGAGCCTGAACTCCGGCAAGCCTGATTGTTGCGTTCCCAAAACCTCTCCTGCACCCCGCAGTCGCAAGTCTTCTTCAGCAATTACAAAACCATCTTCGGTAGAGCGCATGATTTCCAGCCGCGCTTTGGCCGTTTCACCCAGCGGTTCCTGATATAAAAGAATGCAGTGAGATTTGGCGGAGCCTCGCCCCACGCGCCCCCGCAATTGGTGCAGCTGCGCCAAACCAAAACGCTCGGCGTTTTCGATTACCATGATTGCGGCTTCAGGCACATCAACGCCGACTTCAATCACTGTCGTGGAAACCAGAACAGACAGTTTCCCGGACTTAAAATCCATCATCACCTGGTCGCGTTCCGCCCCTTTGAGACGTCCATGTACCAGCCCCACTTTACCCGGAAATGCAGTTTTGAGATGTGTGAACCGATCTTCCGCCGCCGCCAAATCCACAAACTCGCTTTCCTCCACAAGCGGACAGACCCAATAAGCCCGCACGCCCTGCGCCATGCTGCGGGCCAATCCATCCACAATGTCGTCCATGCGCTCCAATGGCATCACCCGCGTTTCAATCGGCAACCGTCCGGGCGGTTTTTCCATGAGGCGTGACACGTCCATATCGCCATATGCCGTCAGCGCCAGCGTGCGGGGAATGGGAGTTGCAGTCATTACCAAAACATCAGGGCTCTGCTGAGCCTTGCCTTGCAACGCCAAGCGCTGATGCACACCAAAACGGTGCTGCTCGTCAATCACAACCAACCCTAAATCCTTGAACTCGACACCCTCTTGAAAGAGCGCATGTGTACCGATCAAAATATCAATCTCGCCCAGCGCCAAGGCCGCCAGCGTTTCATCCCGCGCACGGCCCTTTTCCCGACCGGTCAACAAGCCCAATCGCAAACCGACAGCCTCGGCAGTTTTGCCAATGGAGGACATGTGTTGCCGTGCCAGAATTTCCGTGGGCACCATAAGTGCGCCTTGTGCACCTGCTTCCACAGCAATCGCCAATGCCATAACGGCGACCACAGTTTTACCCGCACCCACATCGCCCTGCAAAAGCCGTATCATGCGTTGCGAAGACCTCATGTCATCTGCAATTTCCCGCACGGCATGTCCTTGCGCCGCTGTCATGCGGTAAGGCAGCGCCGCAACAATTTTTGCGCGTAGCACCCCATTGCCTTGAAGTGGCCTGCCAGAGCTGCGCTTCATGTGTCGCCGCACCATGGCAAGGGCCAATTGGTTGGCAAGCAATTCATCATAGGCCAGCCGCGCCCGAGTTGGGTGCATAGGGTCAATCGCAACCGGTGCGGGAGGCCTGTGTGCTGCTGTCAAACTTTCATGAAAACTTTTCCAGCCGTTTTTCTGCAACCACGCCACATCCTGCCATTCCGGCAAAAGCGGTAAGCGGGGCAGGGCCAGTGCCATGGCTTTGAAATAGGCCTTGGCCGACAAACCAGCCGTCATCGGATACACAGGTTCAATCGACGGCAGTGCGGCAAAGCCGTCAGCCGTGACAACATGATCCGGGTGGTTCATCTGCGCGGTGGCGCGAAACCAGCTGATTTCCCCCGATACAAATCGCCGCTCACCCTGCGGCAACATACGCTTCATACTGTCGGCGTATGCCTTGAAATAGACCAGTGTCATCTCGCCGGTATCATCGAACACATCGACCTTATAAGGCATAGACGACTTGCCTTGTGGCGGCGGGTGGTGGCGTCCCACGGTGACTTCAACTGTTACAACGCCTTGTTCTGGTAACTGGCTGATTGTGCAACGATATCGGCGATCTACCAATGCCACTGGCGGGCGCAATAATAGGTCAACGACCCGGGCTGGGTTGGTCCCGCGCCCGAGCACTTTTTGAAACAGCTTCGCCACTTTGTCACCCACACCTTTAAAGGCAGTGACGTCGGCAAACAGGGGGTTCAACAATTCCGGGCGCATGCGCTGATTTGAACTGAGAACAGGTTGCGGCGCAAGCGCTTCTAACGGTAAGACCCCGCCCATGCAGACCGTACACGACAAACTGGAAAATATCCGCAAGCGACTGGCCTGGCGCGCCTCGCGTCGCGGCATCAAGGAAATGGATATCATTGTCGGCGGATATGCGAATGCAAATTTGCCAACAATGTCTGCAATTGACTTGGTTACGTTCGAAGCCTTGCTCGAAATTCCAGATCAACAACTCCTGTCTTGGGTCACGCGGCAAGAGGATGTGCCGCCGGAATTGCGCAATCCCATGCTAATGGACATTCTGGCCTTCCGCCCACACGGGGCGACCGTATGAGTGCTATTGATCTCCTGAAATCCCGCTTGAACTCACCGGGTCGTTATACGTTGTCCGGTTTGCCGCAAGGCATGCTGGCACAAGTTCTCCCGGAGATGGTCAAAGCCGCTGGCATGCACGGTGTCATTCAGGTTTGTGTCGACGATCAACATTTGGCGCAGCTGGAAGAACAGGTAAAGTTTCATGCACCTGATCTTGCAATCATTCGCTTCCCCGCTTGGGATTGCCTACCCTATGACCGAGTGTCACCCTCCACTGATATTGTTGCACAGCGACTTTCAGCTTTGGCCCAATTTGCGGCGCAACCTCAGGCAGAGCGCTTGGTGCTGACAACTGTCAACGCCATCACCCAACGTGTTGTCCCCAAGACAATGGTGCAAGGTGCTTCCTTTCGCGCCGCTCCCGGCCAGCGCGTGTCCGGCGATCATCTGCAGGCCTTCCTCGTTGACAATGGTTACAGCCGCACAGGTACAGTTGTGGACCCCGGTGATTTTGCTGTACGTGGCGGCCTTATCGATATTTTTCCGCCGGGCGCCACGCAACCGGTGCGGCTGGATTTTTTCGGTGACACGCTGGAAAGTATCCGCTCGTTCGATCCACACACGCAACGCACGACCGAACAACTCAAGTCTTTCACGCTCAACGCTGCCAATGAAGTGTTGCTGGCCAAAGACGCAGTAATCCTATTCCGCAAAAACTATGCAGAAGCCTTCAGTGGTATGGATACCAACGATCCGCTGTATGAAAGTGTCACAGGTGGCAGGCGCTATCAGGGCGTTGAACATTGGTTGCCTTTGTTCCATCCACAACTTGAGACACTTTTCGATTATCTGCCGGACGCCATCATCAGCCTGGCTCACATGGTGCAGGAAAGTGCAGCGGCCCGTCATGTGCAAATTGACGAGTACTATGATGCGCGAAGAGAAGCCTTGGGCAAACAAAACTTTGGCGCTGCGCCTTACAAACCTTTGCCGCCTCAACGCCTTTACATTCTGCCGGAAGCATGGACACAAACTCTTGCTGACCGCACCGTTACCGAAATCACACCATTCGAACGGCCTGAAAGTTCCGCCATTTCCTTTAGAGGCCGCCAAGGCAAAACTTTTGCAGCCGAACGCGCCGAAGTGGGCGGTAATGTCTATGACGCCGTAAAAACCCACATCGTAGCACTGCATGCTGCCAACAAGCGCGTCATTATTTCTGCGTGGTCGGAAGGCTCGTCGGAACGCTTGGCAACCATATTGCGTGACCATGATGTCGGTGCAGTCGCCGACGCCAAATCGTGGGACGAGGTGTTGAAACGCGATAAAACGCTGATCAACATCATCGTGCAGCCCTTGGAAGAAGGCTTTGAAACACCGGATTACGCTGTCATCACCGAGCAGGATATCTTGGGTGACAGACTTGTGCGCCGCGCCCGCAAGGCCCGCAAAGCCGCTGATGTCATCGCGGAACTCTCGTCCCTGATGCCCGGTGATTACATGGTCCACGTCGACCACGGCATTGGCCGTTTCGAAGGTTTGAAAACCATCGACGTGCAAGGCGCACCCCACGATTGTCTGTTGCTGATTTATGCCAACAACGACCGCTTGTTCATTCCTGTTGAAAATATTGATCTGTTGTCGCGCTACGGTTCTGAAACGGAAAACGTGCAGCTTGACAAATTGGGCGGTGGGGCATGGCAGGCCAAGAAAGCCAAGCTGAAGCAGCGCATTCTCGACATTGCCAATGACCTGATCAAAACGGCAGCAGCCCGTGAACTGCGAACGGGGGAAATCTTGACCCCGCCGGAAGGCGCGTTTGATGAATTCTGCGCCCGTTTCCCTTATGAGGAAACCGAAGACCAGTTGGGGGCCATCGAAGCCGTCATCGAAGACCTGCAAACCGGCCGTCCGATGGATCGTCTGGTATGCGGAGACGTCGGCTTTGGCAAAACCGAAGTGGCGCTGCGTGCGGCCTTTGTGGCAGCCTACGCAGGGAAACAAGTTGCCATCGTGGTGCCCACCACACTTCTTGCGCGCCAACACTTCAAGAACTTTGTTGAACGGTTCAAGGGCCTGCCGCTGCGCATTGCCCAGGCCTCACGATTGGTCGGGCGAAAGGAACTCGACCAGGTCAAAAAAGAACTGGGCGAGGGCACGATTGATATTGTCGTAGGTACCCACGCACTGCTGACTGGCACGATCAAATTCCGCGATCTTGGATTGCTCATCATCGATGAGGAACAGCACTTTGGCGTCAAGCACAAGGAACGTCTGAAAGAATTGCGCACCGACGTTCACGTGCTCACGCTGACGGCGACACCCATCCCTCGCACCTTGCAGCTTGCCTTGTCGGGTGTGCGTGAAATGTCAATTATCGCCACGCCCCCCATCGACCGCCTGGCGGTGAGAACCTACATTACACCGTTCGATCCCGTCATCATCCGCGAACACCTGCTGCGAGAACACTTTCGCGGTGGTCAAAGTTTCTACGTTGTACCGCGTATCACCGACCTGGAAGAAATCGGTGCGTTCTTGCGCGAGAATGTTCCGGAAGTAAAATTCCGCGCCGCCCATGGTCGCATGGCGCCAACGGAACTCGAAGACATCATGACGGGTTTTTATGACCGTTCGTTTGATGTTTTACTATCGACGACAATCGTCGAGTCGGGTTTGGATGTGCCAACAGCCAATACGCTTGTCGTACACCGCTCAGACATGTTTGGATTGGCGCAACTTTACCAACTGCGTGGTCGCGTAGGCCGCTCCAAAACCCGCGCCTATGCCTTGATGACAACGCCGCCAGGTCGCGCCTTGAACGCAGTGGCTGAACGCCGCTTGAAGGTGTTGCAGTCCCTTGATTCATTGGGAGCCGGCTTTACGCTGGCCAGCCACGACCTTGATATTCGCGGTGGCGGGAATTTGCTGGGTGAAGAGCAATCGGGCAATATTCGCGAGGTGGGTTTCGAGCTTTACCAGAACATGCTAGAGGAAGCTGTCGCACAAATGCGTGCCGGTGAAGTCGTGACCGAAGGTGACAGTCAATGGTCGCCGCAAATCAACATCGGTACATCGGTTTTAATCCCCGAAAATTATGTGTCGGATTTGCAAGTGAGACTGGGCCTCTACCGCCGCCTCGCTGATTTTACAACGCAGGAAGAAGTCGATGCCTTTGGCGCAGAACTGCATGACCGTTTCGGCAAACCGCCACAGGACGTGCAGCATCTCCTCCAGATCGTCAGTATAAAGATGATGTGCCGCCTGGCGAATGTGCAAACAGTGGATGCCGGAACAAAAGGCGCATCAGTTGCGCTGCGCAACGGCATTTTCCCCAACCCCGGTAAACTGGTGGAATGGATCAACGGGCAGGGCACCTTGGCCAAGTTGCGCCCCGATATGAAACTGGTGATCATGCGCAATTGGGACACAGCTGAACAGCGCTTAAAGGGCACGCGCCAGTTGATGCAGACATTGGTGAAGTTGGCCGCGTAAGTGATTGATTATCTATTTCAGGAAAATAGTGCTTGACACCGCGCGGTGGATTGGCTACGACTTGCAATACTCCAGACGTGTAACTTCCGCCGCAAGCATTTCAACAACAGTTTTGAGCCTATCATGAAAACGACGTTGGATCGCTTTTAGGTGTCTGTTTGCGGGTCTGCTGCTGCCTTCTTTATTATCTCAACCAAGGTTTCCACCGGTTGCGCACCGGCCATGCCGTACTTGCGGTTGATGATGAAGGTGGGAACACCGGTGACGCCCATGTTTTGCGCCAGCTGGGCTTCTTCAAGCACTTCTTTTTTGTCAGCATCGGTTGCCAGCAGATTTGAGATGTCCTCACCATGCATGCCATTGACAGTGGCAATGGTCGCGAGGATGCGGGGATCGTTGATGTCTTGTCCCCAGCTCCAATAGGCCATGAAGAGCGCTTCTTTCACTGTGCGTTGAACACCGGCCACAAGGGCCCAGCGCAACAGTCGGTGGGCGTTCAAGCTGTTGGGTGTGCGTGTGATTTTATCGAACGCGAAAGGCACGCCATCAGCCATTCCCGCCGCAATCAACGGATCGTGGATGGTCTTCAGGCGTTCCGCACCAAACTTGGCCAGCATATACTGATGTCGATCCATACCTTCAGGCGGCAGTGTTGAATCGAGAAAGAAAGGCCGAAATGAAACTTGAGTTTCCACTTCCGGAATTGAGGCTAACGCTTTGTCCAACCGACGTTTTCCCAGAAAGCACCAGGGACAAATAACGTCTGAAACAACGTCGATGATGACTTTTGCCATTAGGGAATGCGCCATAACGTCGTTGCTTCAAAGCCGGGCAAGGGTTGCTTGTCGGGCTTCCCGATATATGTCCACCGTGCCACCCACTGCCCACCGGGGAAGTAGAACGGTACAATGTAGTGACCAGCCACAAGCAAGCGGTCTTCTGCCCTGACAGCCGCTTCAAACGACGCGCGATCTGATGCCTTCAACATGGCTTCAATCGCAGCATCGATTTTCGGATCGGCAATGCCGGGGTAGTTGCGCGTTCCTTCCTTGGCTTTGCCGTCAGAACCGAAATATGACTTCTGTTCGTTGCCTGGCGACAGGGAATTGTACCATGTCACCGGGATCATGTCGTAATTATAGGTTTTCTGCAGCGAAGAAAATTGCGCCGCATCAACAATCTTGATCTGTGCGTCAACACCAATCAGTTGCAGGGTCCGCTGATAATGAAGGGCAATCGGTTCGAGGTCAGCTGTGCCCAGCGTTATGGTAAAGGCAAGCTGCTTGCCATCCCTGTCGATCAACTTGCCGTCGGTAACTTTGTAACCTGCTTCGCTCAATAACCCGACGACTTTGCGCAGAACCTTTCGGTCTTTGCCACTGCCGTCACTGACTGGAATTTGGTAACTGCCATCGACATAGTCAGTGCGCAGATCATTGCCGGTGATTGCCAACTCAGTCGCATCGGCGGGCTTGCCCTGCGAGCTTAGAGCCGAACCTGAATAGTAACCGTGAATGCGCTTGTAGACACCATCAAACAAATTGGCATTCGCCCATTCAAAGTCAAATGCCATGGCCAATGCTTCGCGCACTCTTACATCTTCAAACATCTTGCGACGTGTGTTGAAAGCAAAGCCTGAAGCTGGGGCGGGTGAGCGTTGTTCGACAAATTCCTTCACCGCTTTGCCGTCGGATATGGCTGCAAAGTCATAAGCTTTTGACCAACGACCAGGTTCGCTTTCGATGCGCACATCAGCATCGCCTTTTTTGAAAGCTTCAAAGGCTGCATTGCCGTCGCGGTAATAGTCAAAGCGAACCGCATCAAAATTCCACAGTCCTTTGGTGATGGCCAAGTCCTTGCCCCAGTACTTTGGATTCTTTTTATAAACGATGACTTCGTCTGGCCTGGCGGTTTCAACGACGTAGGGACCAGAGCCAATCAACTGTGTAAGGGTGACTTCATCAAAATTGCGGCTGTCCCAGCTTTTTTTAGACATCACAGGCATGACACCCACGATCAGCGGCAGTTCACGGTCACCGACATCCTGCGTGAATGTGATGGTCCGCTCATCTGGTGTAACCATGGTTTTGATTTTGCCGTAACTGTTTTTGAAGTTCGGCCGCCCCTTGTCGCGCAGGGTTTCCACAGTAAAAACGACATCGGCTGACGTCACGGGCGAACCGTCGGAGAACTTGGCTTCGGGACGGATTTTGAAGGTGAATGTCTGGCGGTCGTCCGACACGTCTATGCTTTCAGCCAGCAGACCGTACAACGCAAAGGGTTCATCCCAATTTCGTCCCAACAAACTCTCAAACATGTACGTCCGAATGCCCGTCGCCGCATTGCCCTTCACGATGAAGGGGTTCAGAGAGTCAAAGGTCCCGGTCGTCGCCTGGCGCAACTGGCCGCCCTGTGGCGCGTCAGGGTTAACGTAAGGCAGGTATTTGAAATCCGGGGGCAGGGTTGGTTCGCCCTGCATCGCAATGCCGTGCTTGGGGGCTGCGAAGGCATTTAAACATAGCGCAGTTGAAAGAATGCAAGCTGCTGCAATGGTTTGCATTGTACGAATCATGGGCGTTCTCCTTCGACAATCATAGGGCGAAACAAATATCCGCCCAAGTTCAGCCCGTCCCCGTTTACCTTATTTGTTCAGCATAGTCCCAGAATAACAAGCGTTTACCATAGGTTATGCTGGCTTGATGAGGGTAAAAAAGTTATGAAGATCTTACATTTCAGGGGCAGATCGGCAGCACCTCTACAAAATCCGATCATTTCCCTACTCCAACGGAGGGGCGGCACCGACTCCAGCGACTTTGCCGTCCCTCCCAGCACTTTTGGGCATCATGCCCACATCAAAGATAACTCACCGTTCGGGCCCGCCGCATCACCTGAACAGTGGGTTCGCCGGTCCGAACGCGAATCGAGTGGCCTCCTCGTTTGCAATATGTTCGGACCGGCACTCTATTTTCCACATCAGTACAAAAGAAAAGCGCCGAAAGATCGGCGCCTCAATTTTCAGTAGAAAAATTATCAATACTTACTTGATCTTGGTTTCCTTGAACTCCACGTGCTTGCGCGCGACCGGATCATATTTCTTCATGGAGAACTTTTCCGTCTTGGTGCGGGAATTCTTCTTGGTCACATAGAAATAGCCGGTGTCGGCAGTGGACTGCAGTTTAATCTTGATTACGTTGCCTTTGGCCATAACGGACTCCAATACGGGATTTGTGGGGCGATAGACCCCAATGATGTCGGAAAGTCAAGACGAAACAGGTTTTTCAGGCACGGGTGCTTCTGGCGCAAAGCCATGCATGCCCAATGCCCACTGCAACCCCACCGTTGCGCCTTTGGCCTTCGGCAACAGCCACAAGGTTAATCCCAGGGTGAGCGGCAGCCAGATGGCAAAATGCACCCAAAGTTCAGGTCGCCAGAATTTTTCCACAAACAACATCAGCGGAATGACAATGTGGCCCACTACGAATATTGTGAAGTAGGGTGGTGCGTCGTCAGCTTTTTGATGGTGCAGAGCCTCGCCACAATGGGGGCAGGTGGCGTTCACGCCAAGATAAGATGAGAACAACTGTCCCTTACCGCACTTCGGGCAGGCTTTAAGCAAGCCCCGCCACATGGCACTTTTCCAATTTCGTGTCGTCATTTTTTCCGGCCCTTGAACTTTTTGAACGCGGGTTTGGGCATCCGTTTTGGTTTTTCCCCGGGCTTACCGCTGGACAGAATCTCAAACCGCATGCCGCCTTTGATAGGGGTCACCTCCATCAACCGCACGTCAACTGCGTCTCCCAATTGGAAAGTTTCCCCTGTCGAGGAACCTATCAGGGCGTGTCGCGACGCATCAAAGGCAAAGTAGTCGCGACCCAAGCTTGATGCTGGCACAAACCCATCAGCACCTGTGTCATTCAACACAACAAATACTCCAGCACTCACAACACCGCTGATGCGCCCTTTGAACTGCGCGCCTAAATTCTCGGCCAAATGTGCCGCCACCATGCGGTCTATGGTTTCGCGTTCGGCCAACATCGACTTGCGTTCAGCAGCTGAGATGACCTCCGCTGTATCCTCAAGTTGAGAGATGTC
The DNA here is from genome assembly GCA_031421835.1 of Hyphomicrobiales bacterium. Taxonomy (GTDB): domain Bacteria; phylum Pseudomonadota; class Alphaproteobacteria; order Rhizobiales; family Aestuariivirgaceae; genus Aestuariivirga. Next base: position 25,442 of record JANOPL010000047.1, read on the forward strand.
ATCATTGGACAAACCGTCGTCACCGAGCTTTAAGGCTGTGATCAATGCTCTATGCACAATCAAATCCGCATAGCGACGGATCGGCGACGTGAAGTGGGCGTAATTGGCGAGCGACAACCCAAAGTGACCGACATTCTCTGGGCGATAATTTGCCTGTGCTTGCGACCGCAGCACCACCTCATGCACGACACGGTGATGCACCGTGTCTTTCGCCGCCCGCAGAATTTGGTTGAAGTGTTTGGAACGCACGACTTGACCCAACGCAAAGGGAATATTCGTTGTGCGTAAAAATTCTTGCAGCGCCCGAAGCTTTTCCGTCGATGGGTCTTCGTGCACCCGGAACAACAACGGCGTGCGTTTCTTGTTGAGCTGTTCAGCTGCAGCCACATTGGCTTGAATCATGAATTCTTCCACAAGCCGATGGGCATCCAGGCGTTCAGGCACCACAACCTTGGCCACGCGCCCTGTTTCATCCAAAACAATCTTGCGTTCAGGCAGGTCAAGGTCCAACGGGCCTCGCTTGTCACGCGCGATGCAAAGCGCAGCATAGGCCCGCCAAAGTGGTTTTAGAACGGTGTCATTGAGTTCATGCTGCGTCCGACCGTCAATAATGGCCTGCGCCTCTTCGTAGGCCAGACCAGCGGCCACGCGGATAACAGCGCGACTGAAATAATGGGAACGTTTATGCCCTTCTGCATTGATTGTGATGTGACAGGCCAGAGCAGGACGGTCTTCGCCCTCTTTCAACGAACAGAGATCATTCGAAATCCGTTCGGGCAGCATGGGCACAACGCGGTCAGGAAAGTATGTGGAATTGCCGCGCTTTCGCGCTTCCCGATCCAACGCCGAGGCGGGTCGCACATAGGCTGCAACATCCGCAATGGCGACGATGATTTTGTATCCGCCCACGTTGTCTGCCGCATCATCAAGCTCTGCCCAAATGGCGTCGTCATGGTCACGCGCGTCAGCGGGGTCGATAGTGATCAGCGAAACAGCCCGCAAATCCTCACGGCCATCAAGCGAAAATGTTTTCAGCCTTTTGACGTCGTTCAAAACCACTTCAGGGAAAGCGTCGGCAAGGCCGTGCGTAAAAATGGCGATCAATGAGGTGTTGCGCGGGTCATCGGCTTTGCCCAATCGTTCGCGCACGCGGGCTTGCGGCAAACCTCGCCCGCGGTGACGCGTGAGTTCGGCTGATACCAATTCGCCATCCTTGGCGCCGGCTTCATCGCCCTTTTGGACGATGTAATCATCACGCTCTTTTTTACCTGAGGGAATGATGCGCCCGCCTGAACTTGATCCCGTGCGATAAATGCCGACGACACGCGGAATATCTCTCGCCAAAGAGCGCATGACCCGCGCTTGGTAAGTAAATCGACCTTGCCCCGCATATGCTTCAATTTTCGCGAGAACACGGTCCCCCACACCGACGGCGGATTTGCCTTCCTTGACAATCAGAATTTGAGGCGCAGGACCAGATCGGCCTTCATTCCAATCCACGGGGTGTGCAACACCTTCGCCATCTTCGGTCACTGCGATAACTTCAATATCGAGCACGGGTGGCAAACCGGATTGATCGTCGCGTTTCGCGCGTCGTTGCGGACCGAGATTTTTAAGACTTGCCTTCAACGCAAGCTTATCGGCACCCTTCACACCGAAGGCGCGGGCAACATCGCGCTTGCTCACATGGCCGGGCGAGTTTGCAATGAAGGCTGCAATATCTGCTTCAGCAGGAACCTTGGCGACGCGCGCCTTACGCTGCGGTTTCGGTTTTTTTGGCACGCGGTGACTTTGCAACTTTTTTTGCAGGGGCTTTCTTTTTAGCAGCTGCCTTCTTTTTTGGAGCAACCTTTTTTGCCGCAGCTATTTTGGCAGGCTTTTTCTTGCCGCCAGACTTTGCTTCACGCTCGGTGATCAAAACCAGCGCCTGTTCAAGCGTAATAGCTTCCGCTGTATTGTCGGAAGGAATGGTTGCATTGGTTTTATCGTGCTTCACGTAAGCGCCATACTTGCCGCTGAACACTTGCACCTTGCCGCCTTCCGGATGTTCTCCGAGATCACGCAATGCCCCTGGTTGGCGACGGTTTGATGGGCCCTTGGCGCGTTTTTCAGCCAGCAAATCGACCGCACGGTTCAAACCCACGGTGAACACATCTTCGGCAGACTCAAGATTTACATAAGTACCGTCATGCAAAATGAAGGGCCCAAAGCGCCCGAAGTTTGCAACTATTGCTGTCTGTGTTTCCGGGTGCAGGCCCACTTCACGCGGCAGCGACAACAGTTTCATTGCGTGATCAAAAGTGATGCTGGCAGCGTCAGTTCCACGAGGGATCGAAGATCGCTTCGGTTTCTCGCCTTCCA